>JAYUFJ010000103.1:0-16888 GCA_043738775.1 Flavobacterium sp.
ACCGAAGTAATTGCTGGAGATATTTGTGCCATTGTTGGTGTTGAAGGTTTTGAAATTGGCGACACTATTGCCGATTTTGAAAATCCAGAAGGTTTAGCATCTATTGCAATAGACGAGCCAACGATGAGTATGTTGTTTACAATTAATGATTCTCCTTTCTTCGGTAAAGAAGGTAAATTTGTAACATCGCGACACATTAGAGATCGTTTAACAAAAGAACTAGAAAAAAACTTGGCAATGAAATTGGGCGAAACCGATTCGGCCGATAAATTTATGGTTTTTGGTCGTGGTGTACTTCACTTATCAGTTTTAATTGAAACTATGCGACGTGAAGGTTACGAAATGCAAATTGGTCAACCACAGGTAATTATTAAAGAAATTGACGGTAAAAAATGTGAGCCAATTGAAGAGTTGACTATCGATTTACCAGAAACCCTTTCTGGAAGAGCCGTTGAATTTGTTACAATGCGTAAAGGTGAAATGTTGAGCATGGAAACTAAAGGTGAGCGTATGATTATAAAATTTAATATCCCATCACGTGGAATAATTGGATTGCGTAATCAATTACTTACTGCAACAGCAGGTGAGGCTATTATGGCGCACCGTTTTACAGGTTATGAGCCGTTTAAAGGAGAAATTGCAGGTCGTAACAAAGGTTCTTTAATTTCTATGGAAAAAGGAAAAGCGATTCCATATTCTATTGATAAATTGCAAGATCGAGGTAAGTTTTTTGTTGAACCAAATGCCGAAATTTACGAAGGTCAGGTAATTGGAGAAAACTCTCGCGGTGATGATATGTGTGTAAACGTAACGAAAGAGAAAAAACAATCTAATGTTCGTTCTTCTGGAAATGACGAGAAAGCAAGAATTATTCCGCCAATTATTTTTTCATTAGAAGAAGCATTAGAATACATTCAAAAAGATGAATATGTTGAGGTTACTCCAAAATCCATTCGTTTACGAAAGATTTATTTGACCGAAACCGAAAGAAAAAGAAAATAAATTACTTATTATAAATTATTAAAAAAAAAGAGGAAATCTCAATATTTGAGATTTCCTCTTTTTTTTAGTAAAAAATATGCTTAAATGATTTTTTTATAAATAATTTAAACTACAATAAATTACTAGTTTCTTGATTTAAAAATGATTTTGGAAAATTTTCATCACCTTCAAAACCAAGTTCTATATCTCGACCGCTATGGGGAATGTGATTTGTTTTAAAAATGTAATCCCAAATGCTTAAACTTATAGCAAAATTAATTCCTGTTTTATTGGGAACATCTTTTGCATGATGCCAAGTGTGTAATCTTGGATTATTAAATATATATCTTAAAAAACCATAATCCCAACCCAAATTGGCATGATTTAAATGACCAATTGCGATTGTTGCAAAATGAACTATAAAAACATCTTGTAAATCAAAACCTCCAATTAAAATTATAGGTAAATATAATATTGATTTATAAATAATTGGTTCCATCCAATGATAACGAAAATGGGTTGCAAAGCCCATATGTTTTGCAGAATGATGTGTTTTATGAAAATTCCATAAAAAAGGTATTTTGTGAATTAATCGGTGTGTAAAATATTGAACAAAATCACTAACAACAAAAAACAATAAAAGTGAAATTGGTTGAGGTAAAAGTGATAAATTAAATAATTGAATTGAACGCAACTCAAAACTAAAAAAGCCTAAAAATTGGTTAAAAAAAGCAATGGAAACATTGGAAAGTGCCAATACAAGTATTAAATTTAATATAAAAAAGTTAAAAAACATATAAAACAAATCCAACCAAAAATCTTTTCTAAAAACGGTTTGGTTTTTTCGCCACGGAAACGTAATTTCTAAAATCCAAACGATTAATGAAATAATAATCAAGCCATAAAAATAATTGTCCCATTTATAGGTCAATAAATCATTTTTTAGATAATTATAATAACTTGAATAAGATTCGGATATGATTTTTAAATATTTTTCCATTTAAATTATAATTGCTTAATAATTTCTTTAAATATATGAATCATTTTTGGTTCAGCTTGACCTGCAATGGCAATAATTTCAGGAATATCCACAGGTTTTAAATCGTCCGGATTACATTCATCGGTTACAACAGAAATGGCTAAAACAGGCAATTTTAAATGATTGGCAACTATGGTTTCTGGCACGGTTGACATTCCAACTGCATCGGCACCAATTAATTTAATAAAACGATATTCGGCTCGGGTTTCTAGTTGAGGCCCAACGACTGCCGCATAAACTCCTTTGTGCAATTTTATTGATTCTTTCTTGGCTATTTCTAAAGCAATAGCATTCATTTTATAATTGTATGGCGCGCACATATCAACAAAACGCTCCCCAAAATAGGAAACATTTTTAAAAGCTAGTGGTGAACTTCCTTGTAAATTTATATGATCATCAAGTAACATTAAATCACCTTTTTTATAATTTAAATTTATAGCACCAGCGGCATTTGAAATCAATAAATTGGTTATTCCTAAACTTTTTAAAACCCAAATAGGAAAAGTAATTTCTTGCAAAGTGTAGCCTTCATATAAATGAAAACGTCCTTGCATTACAATCACTTTTTTATTTTCGAGTTTACCAATAATCAATTTACCCGTGTGAAATTCAACTGTTGAAACTGGAAAATTCGGAATTTCTGAATAATCTATTTCATTTTCAATTTCAATATAATTTATTAATTGCCCTAATCCTGTTCCTAAAACTATTCCAATTTCAGGATTTTTAAAACCATTATTAGCTAAAAAATTTGTTGTTTCTTTTAAAGTTTCTAGAGTCATTTTTTTTAATATTTTTTTTTGCCTTTTTATAAATATAGGCACCACGATTTTAAAATGTCTTTACATTTTCTGTTTTTTTAAATAAAAAAAACCAAATTTTTTTCAACGTAAAACCTCATTTGGTTTTAAATATTCAAATTTAGGAAATATCTTTAAGTTATAAAATAAAAATGCATTTGATTTAACATATTTATAGGTAATTTAAAATGCTTTGGTAAAAAAATCTCAATAATAATTTTATTGTTAAAAATAAATCTCAATAAACTTTATAAATTATAAATCGAAAATTAATTTACTTTTGTAAAAAATTTATTTTGAAAGACTTATTTTTAATAACGCCACCATTCACCCAACTCAACACTCCATACCCAGCAACGGCATATTTAAAAGGTTTTTTAAACACCAAAAACATTTCGGCCTTTCAAATGGATTTGGGTATTGAAGTTATTTTAGAAATTTTTTCGAAAAATGGATTAAAAACATTATTTGAAGCTAATATTCGGCAACCAAAAACCAACAATTGTAAACGTATTTATGCCTTAAAAAACGATTACCTAAAAACCATAGATTCCGTAATTGCATTTTTACAAGGAAAAAACCCAACATTGGCAAGGCAAATTTGTCAAGATAATTTTTTGCCCGAAGCTTCTCGTTTTTCACAATTAGACGATTTAGATTATGTATTTGGAACAATGGGATTTCAAGATAGAGCAAAGCATCTAGCAACTTTATATCTTGAAGATTTATCAGATTTTATTACCGAATGTGTTGATGAAAATTTTGGTTTCAGTCGTTATGCAGAACGTTTAGGTCGAAGTGCCAATAGTTTTGAGGAGTTATACAATCATTTGCAAAATGAACCAACCTATATTGACGAAGTTACTTTACGAATTTTAGATAAAAAAATACTTGAAATTCAACCCAAATTATTCTTGATTTCTGTCCCTTTTCCAGGAAATTTGTATTCCGCTTTTCGATGTGCACAATTTGTAAAAAAGAAGTATCCAAAAATAAAAATTTCTATGGGTGGCGGTTTTCCGAATACCGAATTGCGTTCAATTACTGATATACGAGTTTTTGAATTTTTCGATTTTATTACTTTGGATGACGGAGAATTACCAGTTGAACTTTTATATAACTTTGTAAATCTTTATGAATCTTCTGAAATTTTTAACGAAATTAATTTTAAAAGAACTTTTATTTTAGAAAACGGCAAAGTTATTTACAAAAACGGCACTCCAAAACACGATTATAAACAAGCCCAAGTTGGAACGCCCGATTATTCCGATTTGCAATTAAACAATTACATTTCGGTTATAGAAATTACAAACCCAATGCACAGTTTATGGAGCGACGGTCGATGGAACAAATTAACAATGGCTCACGGTTGCTACTGGGGCAAATGTACTTTTTGCGATATTTCATTAGATTATATAAAATTATATGAACCTGTTGCTGCCAAAATTCTAGTTGATAGAATGGTAGAGTTAATAGCTCAAACTGGCGAAAACGGTTTCCATTTTGTAGACGAAGCTGCTCCGCCTGCCTTGATGCGCGAAGTGGCTTTAGAAATTTTAAAAAGAAATTTAGCAGTTTCTTGGTGGACAAACATTCGATTCGAAAAAAATTTTTCTTACGATTTGTGTAAATTGTTAAAAGCATCGGGTTGTATTGCTGTTTCCGGCGGATTGGAAGTGGCTTCTGATAGATTATTAAAATTAATCGATAAAGGAGTAACTATAGAACAAGTAGCACAAGTTACCAAAAATTTTACCGAAACTGGTATAATGGTTCACGCTTATTTAATGTATGGTTATCCAACACAAACTGTTCAAGAAACCATTGATAGCCTAGAAATGGTAAGACAACTGTTTGAACTTGGAGTTTTACAATCGGGATTTTGGCATCAATTTGCTATGACGGCACATTCACCTGTTGGCTTAAATCCGGAAGCTTTTGGAATAATTCCGAAACATAACAAAATTACTTTTGCCAATAATGACATTGCATTTACCGACAAAACCGGAATTGATCACGAACAATTTAGTTTCGGATTAAAAAAATCATTGTTTAATTTTATGCACGGAATTTGTTTTGATTATCAATTGCAAGATTGGTTTGAATTTAAAATTCCAAAAACAACAGTTTCTTCCAATTATATTTTTAATTGTCTTGCAAAAGAAACGAATTTCAATATAAAATCATCAGCAAAAATAATTTGGATTGGTTCAATGCCAATTTCTGAAAACTTTACAAAATCAAAAAAAGGAAATTCGTGGGAAATGACTAAATTGACTTTTCACGACAAAAGCGAATCGTTTGAAATTTCGCTAGAAAAAGAAAAAGCAATTTGGTTGGTTAACAATTTAGATAAATTGGCTGTTTTTAACGACATAAAAATGAATTTTAACGACCTAAAATTAAGTTTCGAAACTAATTTTGAAAATTTTGAATTGTTTTTTAATTCAAAACCAATAAATACTTTAAAAGAGTTTGGGTTATTGGTTTTGTGAAAATAAATTAAAATTCATCCATCACAAATTGAATTTAAAAATAAAAATTTTAAGTTTAAAGTAAATTAGTTTACACGAAGCATTGAATAATCTATTGCGCTAATTATCCCTTTTTGTTTTCCTGAAATTGTAATTTTCACACTGTTGTCTTTATTTAAAACATATTTTATGTTGGAAGGATACAAATGTTTTGGGTTTTCGAAATACAAAATACTATCGGTACTTTCTGTTAATTGAAAAGGAATTGGCTCATCGTTATTTTCACCTTTAATTGTTAATTCATAAATCATAATTTCTTTACTTTCAGTTAGTTCAATATCTTCCGAATGAATAGTGTCTTTTTCATTTTGATTTATAAAATAGGAATTACCTATCATAATACTATCATTTTCAACCCTCCAATTTTCGCACAAGATGCCTAAACTATCTTTTTTTTGCCACTTACCCAAAAGCCAACTAGCATTTTTAATTTTTTCATAATCTTTGATTTCTCTTCCTAAAGAATCGTATTTTTTACAAGAGATAAAAAAAAACAAGAAACAAACAATATAAAGGATTTTTTTTAAAGATTTCATAAGCTAAAATTAAAAAGTAAATATATGAAAATTACTAGATTTATCAACTTTTGAAAATCTGAAATCTAAAATTAAAAACCTGAACTCTTTTTTTGTACTTTTGCACCCAAATTAAAGATTACAAAAATGTTAGAAAGACTTCAATATGTAAAGCAACGTTTCGATGAAATTTCGGATTTAATTATTCAACCAGATGTTATTTCCGATCAAAAAAGGTATGTTTTATTAAATCAAGAATATAAAAGTTTAAAAAATTTAATGGATAAACGGGAAGAATTACTTTCGGTTACAGGAAATATTGCAGAAGCCAACGAAATTATTGCTGATGGTTCAGATGCCGAAATGGTTGAAATGGCGAAAATGCAATTGGACGAAGCAAAAGACCGATTACCTGAATTAGAAGATGAAATTAAATTTTTATTGATTCCAAAAGACCCCGAAGATTCTAAAAACGTAATGGTTGAGGTTCGTGCAGGAACTGGTGGCGATGAAGCCTCAATTTTTGCCGGAGATTTATTTAGAATGTACACTAAATATTGTGAAGCTCGTGGTTGGAGAACCTCGGTTGTAGATATGAATGAAGGAACATCTGGCGGATTCAAAGAAGTTATTTTTGAAGTAACTGGTGAAGATGTGTACGGGACTTTAAAATTTGAAGCAGGAGTTCATCGAGTGCAACGGGTTCCTCAAACCGAAACTCAAGGAAGAGTTCATACATCGGCGGCAACAGTAATGGTATTACCCGAAGCCGAAGAGTTTGATGTTCAAATTGATATGAATGATGTTCGTGTAGATTTTTTCTGTTCATCTGGACCTGGTGGACAATCGGTAAATACTACAAAATCGGCCGTTCGATTGACACACATTCCTTCTGGGCTGGTAGCTCAATGTCAAGATCAAAAATCACAACATAAAAACAAAGACAAGGCAATGATTGTTTTACGATCTCGATTGTACGAACAAGAATTGGCAAAAAAACAAGCTGAGGATGCTGTAAAACGTACTTCGCAAGTGAGTTCGGGTGACCGTTCGGCAAAAATTAGAACTTATAATTACTCTCAAGGTCGAGTTACCGATCACCGAATTGGGCTAGATGTATTTGATATGGACGGAGTAATGAATGGTAAAATTCAAAAGTTTGTTGAGGAATTGCAATTGGTTAATAATATGGAAAAATTAAAAGAGAACGAAGTTTTTTAATTTGAAACAACAATAATATTTAAATTATAGTATCATAAAACAGTAAAAAATGAAAAAAGTTTTTTTAATAACTTTATTAGTTACCTCACTTACTAATGCTCAATCTTATTTAGGATATTTAAATGATAATTATGCAGGTGTTCACGGAGTTATCAATAATCCTTCATCTATTGTTGACTCGCGTTTTAAAACCGATATCAATTTATTTTCGTTTAGTGCATTAGCTGGAAACGATTATTATGGAATTGACATTTTTAAAGCTTTAAAAACCAACTATGATTTAGAAAAAGATTCTAAATTTTTCCCTTCTTCCAATAATAATTTTATTGCAAATATTGATATTTTGGGTCCATCTTTTATGTTTAATATTTCACCTAAACATTCTATTGCAGTTTTTTCAAGAGCTCGAGGTATTGCGAATGTAATCGGTATTAGTGGTGATTATTATAATGTTTTACGTGACGGTTCCAATAAAAGTTTTAATGTATCCAATCAAAATTATAACATTATTGCCAATACTTGGTCCGAGATAGGGATAACTTATGCAACTATACTGCTTAATAAAGATCAAAACTTCATTAAAATTGGGGTTTCGCTAAAATATTTACAAGGTTATGGTAATACATATATAAATGCCAATAATGTTTCTGTTAATTATACTCGTAATGATTCCAATGTTCCTGCAAGTTCCATTGCAACGTCGGGTACAATTACTTTTGGTGGCTATTCAAATAATACTGCAAACAATAATAAAGATATTTTTTATGCAGATGCCAAAAATCCTGGAACGGGTTTTGGTGCCGATTTAGGATTTACCTACGAATACCGACCTAACTACGCCGATTTTTCGACCGATGATAAAAATTTGAATAAATATAAGTTAAGAATTGGATTATCAGTTACCGATATAGGTTCAATAAATTATAAAAGTACCAATGAAAAAACTTTTGATATCAATAATATAGTCTCTCAAGCGCAATACGATCTTCAAAATCAAAATGGTACATCAAGTGTTTTAAATAATTTATATTCTAAAATTGGCGAACGAGCTTCTACAAAAGCAAATTTACCAATGGCAATTCATGCAAATGCCGATTGGAATTTTTACAATAAATTTTATTTAAACACTAATATTGATTATAGCTTAATAGCAAAAAATACTATAAATGGTAATTCTATCCAAAACTCTTTTTCTGTAACACCTCGATATGAGGTTAAATGGTTTAGTTTTTATTTACCAGTATCTTACCTTCAATATAGTGGAACACAAGCTGGTTTAGGATTCCGTTTAGGACCACTATTTGTTGGTTCCGGGTCATTAGTTTCCAACTTAATTTCAAAAGAATCAAAAGGTGTTGACCTTCATGTTGGTTTAAAGATACCAGTTTATCAAGCCAGAAAAAAAGACAAAGACGGCGATGGAGTTGTTGATAAAAACGATAATTGTCCCGATATAGCTGGTCCAGTTGAAAACAAAGGTTGCCCTTGGAGTGATAAAGATAAAGACGGAACTTTTGATAAAGACGATAAATGCCCAGATGTCTCTGGTCCAACTCAAAATAAAGGGTGCCCATATCCAGACAAGGACAATGATGGCGTTTTAGATAAAGATGATAAATGCCCCGACGTTGCAGGTGTAAAAGAAAACAAGGGTTGCCCATATCCTGATAAAGATAAAGACGGAGTTTACGATAAAGATGATAAATGCCCAGATGTTGCTGGTGCAATTGAAAATAAAGGTTGTCCCTATCCAGATACTGATGGCGATACAGTGCTTGATAAAGATGATAAATGCCCAACTGAAAAAGGTACAGTTGCCAATTTAGGCTGTCCCGAAAAAACTATTGAATTACCAATTGAAGTAGCGAAAGTTGATAAAAAAGTTTTGGAAACTTTAAACGAATATTCAAAATCAATATTGTTTGATTCTGGTAAAGCTACCATAAAATCAGAATCATACTCGAATTTAGATGCAATTGTATTGGTAATGAACCAATATTTAACTAATAATTTTAAAATTGAAGGTTATACTGATAATGCTGGAAAACCAAAGAAAAATGTACTATTATCAAAAAATAGAGCGGCTTCAGTAAAAACCTATTTAATTTCAAAAGGTGTAGCATTAAACCGACTAACATCTGATGGCTTTGGAAGCGCTAAACCTATTGCAAGCAACAAAACAACTCTCGGAAAAATGCAAAACCGACGAGTTGAAATAAAATTAGCAAAATAGAAATTAAAAAAAAAGCATCAGTAATAAGATGCTTTTTTAATTACTTATTTTTTTGAATAAGTTTTAAATTGCATTAATTTTTTAGTTTCATTCGTAACAACAAAAAATACAGTTGCAATTTTAAATATTTGACACAATAAAATAGTATCAAAGTGAAGTAATTGCAGCTAGTTAAAAAATTGAAGTTTTTATATAATAACTTTGAAAATCCAAAATTTAAATCAATAAATGACAACCAATCTGCTAATTAATCAAATAAAACAAAAAAAATCATTTCTTTGTATAGGTTTAGATGTTGATTTAAATAAAATTCCGCAGCATTTATTGCAACTCGAAGATCCAATTTTTGAGTTCAACAAAGCCATTATAGATGCTACTCACGACTTGTGTGTTTCCTTTAAACCAAACATTGCCTTTTACGAAGCTAATGGAGTAAAAGGCTGGCAAGCTTTGCAAAAAACCATCAATTATATTAACGAAAAATATCCTGAAATTTTTACAATTGCCGATGCAAAACGAGGTGATATTGGCAACACATCAACAATGTATGCCAAAGCTTTTTTTAACGATTTAAATTTCGATTCGGTAACCGTTGCACCTTACATGGGAAAAGATTCTGTTGAACCTTTTTTAGAATTTGAAAACAAACACACTATTTTATTGGCCTTGACTTCAAACCAAGGAGCATTCGACTTTCAAACTAAAAATGTAGATGGAATAGAATTATACAAAATTGTACTTGAAACCTCAAAAAGTTGGAAAAACGCTCAAAATTTAATGTACGTTGTAGGAGCAACAAAAGCGGATCATTTTGCAGAAATTAGAAAAATAATTCCAAATAGTTTTTTACTTGTTCCAGGTGTTGGTGCACAGGGTGGTAGTTTATCCGAAGTTTGTAAATTCGGGTTGAACGAAAATATAGGTTTGTTAATCAACTCTTCTCGTGGAATCATTTACGCTTCAAACAAACTTGATTTTGCCGAAAAGGCTAGAAGTGAAGCCAAAAAAATACAACAAGAAATGGTTTCAATTTTATTAGATTTTCCCAAATCAGATAAATTTTAATTTCAATGTAATATTGTTAAAAAGTTGTCTTAATAATTTTTCACAACTCTATTTTTTTTTAACTTTAAATTAAAATCCATATCAGTACAATAAAATTTGCTGATTTTTTTACTAATGATTTAAAAAAAATTGTTACCTTTTATGTTTAATAATAACAAATAAATTGTTTTATTATAGATTAAAAATTTTATAGCTTTGATGTGTAGTTTTCACAATGTTTTCGGTACGTTCTTGATGAGTGTCAGAAATAAAAAGTTGTCCAAACTCGTCATCGTTGACCATAGCCACAATTTTACTCACTCGGGTTTCATCCAATTTATCAAAAATGTCATCCAATAAAAGAATTGGTTTTTCGCCACTTTGCTTTTTTACAAATTCAAATTGAGCCAATTTTAATGCAATCAAAAAAGATTTTTGTTGCCCTTGCGAACCAAATTTTTTTATAGGAAAAGAGTCAATTTGAAATAACAAATCATCTTTGTGAATGCCAACCGAAGTATATTGCAAGATTCTATCTTTCGCTAAATTTTCAGTCAATAACAATAAAGTATCTTTTTCAAATAACTGACTTTCGTAAACCAACTGTACTTTCTCGTCGGAATTTGTAATTTGTTGATGGTGTTTGTTAAAAATAGGCAAAAAATCGTCAATAAAAGCAGTTCTTTTCTCAAATATTTTCTGACCTAAATTATGAAGTTGCTCATTATAAATCAACAAATTATCGGCATCGAAAGCCTGATTTATAGCAAAGTATTTCAATAAAGCATTTCGTTGCGAGATTACTTTTTGGTACTGAATTAATTGTGTCAAATAAGTAGCATCAAGTTGACTTACCACATTATCCAAAAATTTTCGGCGGGTTTCACTACCTTCTGTAATCAAGTCGTTATCGGCTGGTGAAATGATAACTAAAGGAATAAATCCAAAATGTTCCGAAAATTTTTCATAGGCTTTTCCATTGCGCTTTAACACTTTTTTATTCCCTTTTTTTATACTACAAACAATTTGTTCGGTTCGATTGTTTTTATCAAATTCACCATCAATCACAAAAAAATCTTCGCCATGTTTTATATTTTGAACCGCTACAGGATTAAAATAACTTTTACCGTTTGATAATTGATAAATCGCATCTAAAACATTGGTTTTTCCAATACCGTTTTTTCCTACAAAACAATTTATTTTAGAATCAAATTCAAAAGTGGCTTCTGAAAAATTTTTATAGTTGATAAGTGAAATTTGTTTTAAATACATCGACAGAAACTTAAAAAAAGTAGATTTTTGGTACTATTTTAATAGAACGGTGCAATTTATTGAAAATTATCGACAAAAATGACGCTTAAATTGGAATAAAATTTTATTTTTGCGCACATTAAATAATAAATTAATTTTTTGCAATGGCAACATATAATAAAAGAGGTTACAGAACTCCAAAAGAAAAAGAAGTAGTTGAAAAATTGGATGCGAATTTCATTGAAGATACAAGTAATGTTGATGAAAAAGACAGTACAACAGCTGGTGTTTTTAATTCGTTAGATGAAACTGCTTCAAAAACGGAAGATTGGGTTTTAAAAAATCAAAAATACATACTAGGAGTTTTAGGAGTTGTTGCAATTGCTACAATTGGATATCTATTATTTCAACGATTTGTTGCCGAACCAAAACAACAAACCGCAACCGACGATATGTTTGTAGCACAAAAAAACTTTCAATTGGCTGTTGATGGAACCAATCCAAAAGCGCAAGATTCACTATTCAATTTAGTTCTTAAAGGTTCTGAGGGAAAACAAGGAATGCCAGCAATTGCTGATCAATTTTCGGGAACAGATTCTGGAAATTTAGCCAATTATTATGCCGGAATTGCTTCGTTAAATTTAAAAAAATACGATGATGCCATTAAATATTTAGAAAAATTCTCTTCTAAGGACGCAATTGTTGGCTCACTAGCAACTGGTGCAATTGGAGATGCTTGGGCACAAAAAAATGATGCCAAAAAAGCATTAGAATTTTATGTAAAAGCAGCCTCTCAAACTACCAATGAATTAACGTCGCCAAGATTTTTGTTAAAAGCAGGACAAACAGCATTAACTTTAGGTAACAAACAAGATGCTTTAAAATATTTTACTGAAATTAAAGAAAAATACGAGTCAACCACTGAAGCACAAACTATTGATGCTTTAATTGGAATGGCACAATAAATTTTATATTTCAGAATATTGATTTTAAATTTCTGAAGTTGTAAATCTATTTTTAAATCGTATGTTAAATTATGGCTACAGCAAATAAAAATTTATCCAATTACGATAAAACAACAATCCCAAATGCGAAAAATTTTCGGTTTGGGATTGTTGTTTCACAATGGAACGAAAAAATAACCGAAGGGTTATTTAATGGTGCAATAAAAGCACTTTTAGATTGTGGAGCATTACCCGAAAATTGTATTCGATGGGATGTGCCTGGAAGTTTTGAGTTGGTTTTTGGTGCAAAAAAAATGATAGAAACGCAAAATGTAAATTGTGTTATTACTATTGGAAGCGTAATTAAAGGCGAAACTCAACATTTTGATTTTGTATGTGATGGTGTTACACAAGGAATTAAAGATTTGAATATAAAATTTGATGTTCCAGTAATTTTTTGTGTCTTAACAGATAATAACGAGCAACAATCGATTGACCGAAGTGGAGGTATTCACGGAAACAAAGGAACAGAAGCTGCAATTGCCTCAATTAAAATGGCCGAATTAAAACGGGTTGCAGAATTAAGAAGTTCAAGTATTGGTTTTAAATAGAAACACAGACACTTAAAAACGATTAAAATCCTACTTCATTTAAAAAGTAGGATTTTTTTTAGGATGGTATTAACTATAAAAAACAATTGTTTTTACTTAAATTTGCTTCTTTATTTAATTATTTTAATTTCGTAAATCGTAAATTTACAAAATGTCAAGCATAATTCAATTACTTCCCGATCACGTTGCCAATCAAATTGCCGCTGGTGAAGTGGTACAACGACCAGCATCGGTAGTGAAAGAATTACTAGAAAATGCAGTTGATGCCAATGCAAGCGATATAAAATTGATTATTAAAGATGCCGGAAAATCATTGGTGCAAGTAATTGATAATGGTTTGGGAATGAGCATAACCGATTCCCGTTTGTGTTTTGAAAGGCACGCAACTTCTAAAATTCGCCTCGCGGAAGACTTATTTGCTTTATCAACAAAGGGATTTCGTGGTGAGGCATTAGCATCAATAGCCGCTATTGCTCATGTGGAAATGAGAACTAAGCAAGACCAAGATGAACTTGGAACTCATATTATAATTGAAGGTAGTAAATTAATAACTCAAGAGCCTACAGTTTCGCCAAAAGGAACTTCATTTTCGGTAAAAAATTTATTTTTTAATATTCCGGCCCGACGCAATTTTTTGAAATCGGAAACAGTTGAAATGCGCCATATTGTTGATGAATTTCAACGTATAGCAATGGCACATCCCAACATTTCGTTTACAATGTATCACAATGGAAGTGAGCATTATAATTTGGCAAATTCTAATTTACGGCAACGTATAGTTTCAATTTTTGCGGGTAAAACCAATGAAAAATTAATACCTATAACGGAAGCAACGGAAATTGTAAAAATTAAAGGATTTGTGGGTAAGCCCGAATTTTCAAAACGAAACCGAACCGAACAGTTTTTTTTTGTTAACAATCGATACATTAAAAGTGGTTATTTGCATCACGCAGTAATGTCCGCATACGACGGTTTGCTTAAGGATGGTGCGCAACCAAGCTATTTTATTTATTTAGATGTGCCTCCAAATACTATTGACATCAACATTCATCCAACTAAAACGGAAATTAAATTTGATGACGAACACGCAATGTATGCCATTTTACGGAGTACAATTAAGCACAGTTTGGGTCAATTTAATGTGTCTCCTGTTTTAGATTTTGATCGAGATCCAAATTTAGATACGCCTTACTCGTTTCAAAACAAAAATGGAAATTATCCTACTATTCAAATTGATAGTACATTTAATCCTTTTTCGGAGACGAATGAAAGTAAATCTGTTTTGTTTAATTCGTCCTATAAAAAACAAGAAGCAAATGCCAATTGGGAAAGTTTATATCTCGGTTTAAAACAAGATACGCTTGAAATTGATGCTTTTTCATTTGAAAATGATGTAGTTACCGCTTCCTTATTTGACGATAAAGAAGAAGAAAACTCCAAATACAGAACTTATCAAATTCATAAAAAATATATCGTAAGTCCTATAAAATCGGGAATGGTAATTATTGATCAACAACGAGCGCACCAGCGGGTTTTGTACGAGAAATTCTTGCGAAATATGACGGTTAAACAAGCCTCAAGTCAGCAATTATTGTTTCCGTTACAGTTATTTTTTTCGCAAAATGATTTGATTTTAATAAAAGAGTTGCAGCAATCACTTGAAAATACTGGTTTTGTTTTTGAAACGATATCATCAGATTTTGTTCAAATTTCTGGAATACCAATAAATACTTCCGAAAGTGAGGTGACATTAGTTTTAAACCAATTAATTTGCGATTTGCAAGATGGAATTCCCGATAATAGTTTTAGCCAAAATGATACCATAGCCAAGTCGATGGCAAAAAGTTTAGCAGTAAAAACTGGCACTTATTTAACCGAAACGGCACAAGAAAATTTAGTTAATAATTTATTTGCTTGTACCGACCCAAATGTTTCGCCTTCACAAAAACCAACTTTCATCACAATGCGTGTTGAAGATATTGATAAAAAATTTACCTTATGATGAATATCACGCCAGTTGTTAAGCAACTTTTAATAATTAATATTTTGTTTTTTATAGGGTCACAATATTTATCAACTCGATTTGGCGAAAATTATCCCTACGATATATTTGCAATGCATTATATAGAAAGTGATAATTTTAAATTTTGGCAACCTTTAACACATATGTTCATGCATGGCGGATTTGCTCATATTTTTTTCAATATGTTTGCATTGTATTCATTTGGTTCAATGCTTGAACATTTTTGGGGCGGAAAACGGTTTTTATTTTTTTATATTTCGTGCGGACTAGGAGCAGTCTTGATACAAACGGGTGTAAATTATTATCAATTACATCAAACATTGGCTAATGCATCCAACTTAAATTTGTCCAATGATGTTTTACACCAAATTTTAAATGTAGATTTTGTTGATGGTAATCATTACACATCAGAATTATTGCGAAAAGCAATACAACCTATTTTAGAAAAATCTGGAAAATGGAATTTAATAACAATCGACAGTTTTAAATCGTTATTTAACGCAGCAATTGAAATTAAAGGTTCAATGGTCGGTGCATCTGGTGCAATTTACGGGCTTTTAATAGCATTTGCATTTATGTTTCCTCAAGCTAAATTGGGACTTATGTTTATTCCAGTTCCAATTGCGGCAAAATATTTTGTCCCCGGGTTATTATTAATAGATTTATTTTTAGGATTAAAAGGCGAATCACTTTTTGGAGGCGGTGGCACAGGTATTGCACATTTTGCTCACATTGGAGGCGCTTTTTTTGGTTTTGTTATAATGTGGAGCTGGCGAAATAATAAATTTAATCGTTTAAACTAAATAATGAACTTATTTAACGATATCAAATTACAATATAAAATTGGTGGTTTTTCTAATAAAATCATCTATTGGAATGTGGGTTGCTTTTTAGTTTCTCTTGTTTTTTATAATTTCAAATCAGGAAATTTTGAATTTCCAGTTTGGATAGCACTTTCCTCTAATCCCAAAGATATTTTACATTTTCTTTGGACATTAATTACCTATTCATTTTTACACGATGGTTTTTTTCATTTATTGTTTAATATGATAATTTTAAATTTTTCAAGCCAATTATTTCTAACCTATTTTACTCAAAAACAATATTTAGGTTTGTATTTACTTAGTGCAATTTGTGCTGGCTTATTATTTTCAACTAGTTATTATTTTTTAAATTTACAATCTACTATTGTAGGCGCTTCAGGGGCTGTAATGGCAATTTTAGTAGCTACAACAACCTATCAACCTTTAATGGAAATTAGATTACTATTTATAGGAAACATTAAACTTTGGTATTTAACTGGAATTTTAATTTTGCTCGATTTTTTACAAATTTTAATTGATAATACAGGCGGACATATTGCGCATATTGGGGGTGCTATTTTCGGTTTTATATTCATTAAACTCTTACAAAGCGGAATTGATTTAAGTAAAATTGTATCGTCTGTTGTTGATTTTTTTGTTACATTAGTACAACCCAAAAAACGAACTCCTTTTAAATCGGTTCACGTTAATGCTAAAAAACCAATTAAAAATCGAGAAAGCAAAATTGTAATTAGAGATGAAAAGCAGCAACAAATTGACACAATTTTAGATAAAATAAGTAAATCGGGATATGATAGTTTGAATCAATCGGAAAAAGAATTTTTATTTAAAGCTGGTGAAAATTAATTAATAAGTTTCAGTTTGCAAA
>JAYUFJ010000104.1:0-6180 GCA_043738775.1 Flavobacterium sp.
GCCGTTGGAACAGAATTTTATACTTCAAAAAAACCGACATATAACCCTCTCAAAAGTTGTTAATAACTTAATGATGCTTTACATAGGAACCGCTGTTAGCGGTAGTTTTTTCTTTAGAACGGTAAACATTCTAAATCTTTAAAAATTGGATTATCGTGAGAAATTATTATTATTTCATTTTTATTATTTTTTATTATAATTCGATCTTTTTCAACACTTACTAAATTTCCAATATCGTTTTGGTTAGAATAGATAGACCAACCTATTTTAAATTCTTTTCCATCGATTGTAAATTCTGAAACATTATTTATATAATTCGAATTTCGGTTTTCGACACTACTAATTCGGTTTTGAATATCATTAATAGCTTTTAATATTAAACCCGATTCTTCTGAAAGTACAAAAGATTCATTCAATTTTGCAGGTTTAATAGAAAGTAGTTGGATTAAAGAATTAACATTTCCTTCTTCTTCATTTTCATAAGTTTCTTTTATCGTGTTAGCAATTTCTTTGATTTTACTTTGAACAGAATCTATTCTTAAACTCTCGTCATAATCTATTGCTCTCAATCCTTGAATGTCAAATACTCTTCCAGTTTTAAAATCTTTAATCAGTGCAACTTTTTTATTGAAAGCTTGCCTTATTCCTAACTCATAGAAAACATTTGGATTTTTTGAACTTAAATCACAAAGAACAAATTCAGATTCTAAGATTTTTTTTAAAATATCAATTACTATGTAGTTAGTTTTGACTTCTTCATCAGCTCTTATTGGAATAAATCCAGCTAATTCGCAAGCAGGCTTAATTAAATGTTCATAAACTCTTTTAAAATGTCCCTTTTCATAACCATCTTGGTCAGAAATTGGCATAATTATAAAACATTTTTTCTCTTCACTCATAAGTCTGATTTTTACGTTTTTTTAAAATTACCGCTAACTCTTTAATATACGCAACTCAATTTTTAAATACCTCAATTATAATTAGTTAATCAATATATACGTGTAGCGATTTTTTATATATCACAAACATACAATTTATTTCTTCATTATTCAAGGGTCGAAAAAAATATCTAGAATGACATTTTGAGTTAAGTATTTTAATTTTATAAATAATACTTACTGTTAATAGCGTGTCAAAATTAGTCATCAAGTAAATCGGGTCTTCTGTTTTTTGTGTGTTCAAATGCCATATCCTCGCGCCATTTATCAATTTTTGCGAAATTTCCGCTAGTTAAAACCTCTGGAACTTTCCAACCTTTGTAATCGGCCGGACGAGTGTAAATTGGCCCTGAAAGTAAACCATCTTGAAAACTATCCGTCAAGGCTGAAGTTTCATCACTCAAAACTCCTGGAATCAATCGAATTAATGCATCGCTTAAAACAATTGCGCCCAATTCGCCTCCGCTTAAAACATAATCACCAATCGAAATTTCTTTAGTAATAAATTGATCTCGCACACGCTGATCTACGCCTTTATAATGCCCACACAAAATAATAATATTGTTTAACATCGACATTGTATTCGCCATTTTTTGATTCAAAGTTTCTCCATCGGGCGACATGTAAATAATCTCATTGTAAGTTCTTTGACTTTTTAAATAAGAAATGCAATCATCAATTGGTTGAATACTCATAACCATTCCAGCTCCGCCACCGTATGGATAATCATCAACACTTTTTTGTTTATTGGTAGTATAATCTCGTAAATTATGAAAATGAACTTCGACCAAGCCTTTATCTATTGCACGTTTCATTATTGAAGCTTCGAATGGACTTCGTAATAAATCGGGTAATAAAGTAATAATATCGATTCGCATAATTTTGTATAAAATGCGAATATAAAGCTTTTATCGTTAAGTTTGTGTACTGATTTTAATGATGTTTTCATTTCAGAAATAAATAAAATCATAAATAGATTGTAAAATAGCAAAAAAATAATTTTCTTTACTTAATAAATTTATCTAGATATTTTAAAATGAAAAAATATATTATTTTATTGGTTTTAGCCACAATTTCTCTAACTAGTTGCAATTCGCAAACCAAAACTTTTAAAACAGTATCTTCAACAGTTTTTGATAAAATAATCAAAACAGAAAAAATAACACAACTATTAGATGTTCGTACCCCGCAAGAATACTCGGATGGATATTTAAACAAGGCAACAAACATCAATTGGAACAGTGACAATTTTATTACAAGTATTGAAAAACTGGATAAAACAAAACTGGTTTTAGTGTATTGCAAGGCCGGAGGAAGAAGTGCAAAAGCAGCTCAAAAACTAGTTGAACTGGGTTTTAAAAATGTCATTAATCTTGATGGTGGCATTGAAAGTTGGATAACATCAGGCTTACCTACTCAAAAATAAATGAATATGTTAACTCAAGACTCAATTAATTTTATTGCCGATTTAAAAGTGAACAACAACACCGAATGGATGCACGCCAACAAAAAAAGGTACGAAAATTACAAAAAAGATTACCATAGTTTTATAGCTTCAATTTTAGCAGAAATGAAACCATTAGACAAAGCTTTAGAACCACTAGAAGTAAAAAATTGTACTTTTCGTATCAATCGTGACATTCGATTTTCTAAAGATAAAACGCCTTATAAAACACATATTTCTGTTTGGTTATCGACTGATAAAAATCGAAAAAATGCACCAGGTTATTATCTTCATCTTGAAAATGAAACCAGTTTTTTAGCTGGTGGAATGTACAATCCTGAGCCTGAGGATTTAAAAAAAGTACGAAAAGAAATTGAATTTTTTTATGACGATTTAAAAAAAGTTTTAAACGAAAAAACTTTTAAAAAAGAATTTGTCGATTTAAGTATTGATGAAGGTAACAAATTAAAACGTGCTCCAAAAGATTTTGACCCCGAACATCCAGCTATTGAATTTTTAAAATTAAAAAGTTTTACTGCATCGCAAAAATTAAATACAAAATTAATTTTAAATACCGATTTTATTAAAGCAATTGCACAAAAATTAATCGTTTTAAAACCTTTAAATGATTTTTTAAATAGAGCATTACTTACCGACGATTAATTGAAAATAATGAAAATTGAAAATAACTTTTCTTTAAAAAAGTACAATACTTTTAATATTGAAGCCACGGCAAAACAATTTGTTGCCGTTAAAAATGTTGCCGATTTAAAAACAATTTTAACTGAATTTAAAAATAAAAATAAATTTATTTTAGGCGGAGGCAGCAATATGCTACTTACCCAAAAAATAGATGCTTTGGTTATTCATATTGATTTAAAAGGAAAAAAAATTATCAATCAAGATGATAATTTTGTTTGGGTTGAAGTTGCTGCTGGTGAAAATTGGCACGAATTTGTACTTTGGACTATTAATCAAGATTTTGGAGGACTTGAAAACATGTCCTTAATTCCAGGAAATGTTGGTACAACTCCTGTACAAAATATTGGCGCTTATGGAGTAGAAATTAAAGATACTATGGTTTCGTGCGAAGCAATAAATGTTGAAAATCAAACTTTTAAAGTATTTTCAAATCAAGAATGTAAGTTTGGTTATCGTGATAGTATTTTTAAAAACGAAGTCAAAAATCAATATGTAATTACAGCTGTTGTATTTAAATTATCCAAAAAAAATCATAGAATTAATATTTCTTATGGCGATATTACTAAAGAATTAGAACATCAAAATATAACTATTCCGGCATTAATTGATGTAAGCAATGCTGTTATTGCAATTAGAAAAAGCAAATTGCCCGATCCGAAAGAATTAGGAAATAGTGGGAGTTTTTTTAAAAATCCAATACTTTTAAAATCCGATTTTGAAGCTATTTATAAAAAATTTCCAGAAATGAAGTTTTTTGATATTTCTGACTCTCAAGTTAAAGTTCCGGCGGGTTGGTTAATTGAACAAGCTGGATTAAAAGGAAAACGTTTTGGAGACGCAGGAATTCATAGAAATCAAGCTTTGGTAATTGTTAATTACGGAAATGCAACTGGTCAAGAAATTTATGAGGTTTCCAAAATTGTTCAAAAAACAGTTTTTGAAAAATTTGGAATTGAAATTGAAGCAGAGGTAAATATAATCTAAATTATTTTAAATTGACAGTCAAGTAATTGTAAACCATTTCGGTTTCTTTATCGCTTAAATGTGCTTTTTTTTGCATTTGATTTAAAATTGACTTCCACTCAGTTTTAGGAAAATCGGTAGATTCATACAACTGGTGACATTTTCCACAATTATTTTCGAACAATTCTTTTCCGGACACCAGTTTAGTATCTAAAAGTTTTACTTCATCCGAAACCGCAATTGGTTGTACTTTATCCGATTCATTTTTTTTTATTTCTGTAACAATTGGTTTTGTAGCACAATTAATTAAAAAAATCAAAGTAAAGGTTGATAGCAAGCGATTTTTCATTATTACTATTTATTATAAAAATGATTCCTTAAAAGTTAATTTTAAAGAATCATTTTTTATATCTTAATTAAATTTATTTTACATCAATCAGTTCCACATCGAAAATTAAAGTAGCATTGGGCGGTATAGCTCCACCAGCTCCACGAGAGCCATAACCCAAATGTGATGGAATAACGAAACGTGCTTTATCGCCAACTTGCAACAAGGCAATTCCTTCGTCCCAACCTTCAATAACATTGCCTTGACCTAATGGAAATTCAATAGGTTTTTTTCTTGGTATTGATGAGTCGAAAACTTTTCCATCCTCTAACTGACCAGTATAATGAACGGCAACTGTTTTACCATTTTCTGCTTGTTTTCCGTTTCCTTTTTGAATCATTTTATATCGCAAACCACTTTCAGTTTTTTCAAAACCAGCAGCTAAAGCTTCCATTTTGGCTTCACTAGCTTCTTTTTGAGCCTGAATTTTTTTCATTCTTGCTCCTTCAAAAGTTCTAAAAGCTTCCACCGAATTCCATTTTTCAGCTTCATCACCAACTCGAACAATTTCTATTGACTCCAAAACATCTTCTTGTGCTATTGCATCAACAACATCTTGTCCTTCAACTACTTGCCCAAATACTGTATGTTTACCATCGAGCCAAGTTGTAGGTACGTGAGTAATATAAAATTGTGAACCATTAGTTCCAGGTCCAGAATTTGCCATTGCCAAAATGCCTGGTTTGTCATGTTTTAAACTTGGGTGAAACTCGTCATCAAACTTATATCCAGGATCGCCAGTACCAGTGCCTTGAGGACAACCGCCTTGAATCATAAAATCAGGAATAACTCTATGAAACTTTAATCCATTATAAAACGGAGTTCCTTGAGGTTTTACTTTATTTTCTAAATTTCCTTCCGCCAAAGAAACAAAGTTACCAACTGTTCCAGGTGTTAAATTGTGCGTTAATTTTACTAAAATCGCTCCTTTAGAGGTGTTGAATTTTGCGAATATTCCGTTTTCCATTACTGTTTTTTTTATTTTTGGCAAAGTTACAATTTAGTTGTCTATTTTAAAAAAGTTATTTGTTGAATTTACAGCAAAATAAATAATTAGTTAATTTAATTACACCCAAAGGGTTTAAGTATTTACTTTTTTTCCTAATAATTCAAAAATAGTTATTGTAGTCATAAAGGCTGTTTTGGATATAGTAGACAATAAAATAAAAAATTTCTTGAAATAAAAAAAAATGCCCCAAATAGTGTAAACTTTTTGGGGCAACTTTATTTGATAATATAAAAATACCTTTATAAAAATTATTTTCTTTTAATAACTCTTTCAACCGCTTCAACAATCGCTTGATTATTCAATTTGTATTTTTCCATTAACTGTTCTGGAGTTCCGCTTTCGCCAAATGAATCTTGAACGGCAACAAATTCTTGAGCAGTAGGTGTATTTAATGATAAAGTCCTTGCTATGCTTTCTCCTAATCCGCCTAATATATTATGCTCTTCGGCAGTTACGACACATTTTGTTTTAGCAACAGATTTTAAAATTGCGACTTCATCTAATGGTTTTATAGTGTGAATATTAATCACTTCAGCCGAAATTCCTTTTGCCTCCAATGCTTCGGCGGCAACTAATGCTTCCCAAACCAAATGACCTGTTGCAATAATAGTGACATCACTACCTTCATTTAAAATAATAGCTTTTCCAATTTCAAATGGCTCATCGACAGGCATAAAATTGGGTACAACTGGTCGCCCAAAACGCAAATAAACAGGTCCATGATGGTTTGCAATAG
>JAYUFJ010000105.1:0-6166 GCA_043738775.1 Flavobacterium sp.
AGAAACTAGTTTAAACGTTTTCAATAGCATTATTCTTTAAACCAACCCGAATACATTACGTAATTATTTGAAATCCGTTCAATTTCGCCTGCAAAATCTGATTGATCAATATTTTTTACTTTCTTAGCAGGAACACCTGCATAAATTGTTCCCGATTCAACAATTGTGTTTTGTGTTACAACTGCACCAGCTGCAACGATTGAGTTATTTTCAATAACACAATTATCCATAACAATAGCTCCCATACCTATTAACACATTGTCTTTAATTTCACAACCATGTACAATTGCATTGTGACCAATTGATACGTTGTTTCCAATAATTGTAGGGTGCTTTTGATAAGTACAATGAATTACAGCCCCATCTTGAATGTTAACTTTGTTGCCAATTTTAATAAAATTGACATCGCCACGCAAAACAGCGTTAAACCAAATACTGCATTTTTCACCCAATGTTACATCACCTACAATTGTTGCATTTTCGGCAATATAACAATCGTTTGGAATTTGAGGATATTTACCGTTTATTTCTTTAATAATCATAATTTTAAATAAAAAAAATCCCGAAATCTTCGGGATAGTTATTTTAATTTAATGCTGGACAATTACAGTGGTAAGGCTCTGGTTTACAAAATAAATTAAATCCTAATGTAATTTGGTGAAAACCTCCATTATCAAAATTAATTTTTTGCAATACTTGAGAATAAGTATAAGAAAACATTAAATTTTTATAATTGAAACCTAAAATAGGAGTAATAAATTGTAACTTTTGGTTTCCAATTTTGTTACCCTCGTAATATTCAGCTCCATCAATACTTCTTCTATAGGATACGCCGCCCCAAATTTTACCAGTTTCTAAAGTTTTATATATTTTTAAATTTAAATCTACAATTGATTCCTTAGTTTGTGTAATATTTTGAAACATTATTGATGGCTCCCAAAGTAACCCTTTTTCATCACCAAAAGTATAACCAGTATTTAAAATTAACCTTCTTAAATTAACTGCTTCTTTATCGGTGTATAAATTTCTTGAGGTTGCCAATGCGTTTTTAACAGTAAAATGCAAATAAAAATCCATAAAATTGTATGAAGTACCTATATCTACATTATAATAATTTGCTTTTTGAACTATTGTTCCAGCAACCGCTGGATCAAAATTTGTATTACCCGATAAAAAACTTGTTTCATCTATAACACTTTGTGCAAAACCTGCTGTTACCCCAAATGACAATTGGTTTAAATCAATTTCATCACGAGAAAATTGTATGTGATGTGCATAGGTCAGTTTCAATCCTTTTTGAGAGTGATATCCATTTCGGTCGTTAACCAAAATAATTCCAGCACCCGACTTTTCATTTAATCTACCGTTGTAGCTCAAAGTTTGTAAAGCAGGAGAATCTTTTTGATCAAACCATTGTTGACGCACAGTAAGCCTAACTTTATCACAATTCGATGCTCCAGCCATTGAAGGATGAAGTAAATAATAATTATCTGACAAATAATCGGAATAAACTGGTAAAACTTCTTGAGAATATCCAATTTTTGTAATCAATACAAAAAGTAAAAATAAAATTTGTTTCAAATTCATTGTGCTTTTTTTTATTAAATAAAACGTAAAAGTAACTAAACATTTCACAGCTGTCAAATATATAAATTTTGTTTCAATTTAAAAGTTTATTTTATTTATATTTAGTTTTTGTAAAAGTGGTTTAAATTTTATCTTGTTTCAAATTTATTTTGTAAATTTAACTAATTTTAAATAAACAAATTATGTCTGTACTTAAAGTTATCGAGGTTTTATCAAGTTCATCAATTAGCTGGGAAGATGCCACGCAAAAAGCAGTCGAAAAAGCATCAAAATCAGTTAAACATATTCGTTCTGTTTATGTTCAAGATCAAAGTGCTGCTGTTACAGATGGAAAGGTTTCGGAATATCGAGTAAATTTAAAACTCACCTTCGAAATTGAGTAATTTTTTAATTAAAACCATTAAAGCTTGATTGAATCGAAATTTTAGCTCAAATTCCTTTAATTCGTTGTTAAAATCTTTGAAATCAACGGCGAATACTTTTTAAGCTATTTTTATTGGACAACAATAAAAAAATATGAGGTTTCAATAAGAAACGTTTTTCATCACAAAATATCTATTTTAAATTTATTAAAACAACAATATGAACGATTTGCATTTGGAATCGAGTCCTTATTTATTGCAACACGCAAATAATCCAGTTCATTGGAAAGCTTGGAGCCAAGAATCACTTAAAATTGCGAAACAAACCAATAAATTAATCATAATAAGTATTGGTTATTCGGCCTGCCATTGGTGTCATGTTATGGAACACGAAAGTTTTGAAGATTTAGATGTGGCGAAAACTATGAATGCAAATTTTATAAACATTAAAGTAGATCGTGAAGAACGCCCCGATGTTGATGCAGTATATATGAAAGCAGTTCAAGTAATGACGGGTCGTGGAGGTTGGCCTATGAATGTAGTGTGCCTGCCAGATGGACGTCCTGTATGGGGAGGAACCTATTTTAAGAAAAGAGACTGGATAAACTATTTGGAACAATTGCAGCAATTAAAAAATCAAGAGCCCGATAAATTAATTCAATATGCAGATAAACTTTCTATAGGTTTAAACGCATTAGGTATAATCGAAAAAAATAACGAAACAATCGATTTTGATGAAAAATCACTTGCATTATTAGTTCAAAAATGGCAAAAAAATTTTGATTTAGAATTCGGTGGAATGGCGCAAGTTCCCAAATTTATGATGCCAAACAATTATAATTTTCTATTGCGATATGGTTATCAAAACAATAATGAACAATTATTGAATTATGTAAATCTTACTTTGACCAGAATGGCTTGGGGCGGACTTTTTGATACTATAGAAGGTGGATTTTCAAGATATTCTGTTGATTTTAAATGGCACGTTCCTCATTTTGAAAAAATGCTTTATGATAATGGACAACTAGTAAGTTTATACGCAAATGCCTTTAAGTTGACCAAAAATGATTTGTACAAAACTGTAATTGAAAAAACACTTTTGTTTGTTGAAACTAATTTTTTGACTAATGAATTTGGTTTTTATTCCGCTTTAGATGCCGATAGTTTAAACCGTGAAAACCATCTTGAAGAAGGTGTTTTTTACGTTTGGACTAAAGATGAATTACAGCTTTTGCTAAAAAACGATTATGAGTTATTTAGTCAAGTTTTCAATGTTAACGATTTTGGATTATGGGAAAATGAAAATTATGTTTTAATTCAGAATGAATCTCTTGAAGAAATAGCAAATCAAAATAATATTGAAGTTGCATTTTTAGAAAATAAAAAAGTTAATTGGGAAAAATTATTACTTAAACAAAGAAAAAAACGAAGTAAGCCAAGATTGGACGATAAATGTTTATGCTCTTGGAATGCCTTAATGTTGAACGGATATATTGATGCTTATAAAGCTTTACAAAACGAACATTATTTAAAAATTGCTTTGCAAAACGCCAATTTTATTTGTTCAAATTTTTTAACACAAAATGGAAGTTTGAATCATAATTACAAAAATGGTAAAAGCACAGTTAATGGATATTTAGAGGATTATAGTGCTGTAATTGATGCTTTTATAAACCTATATCAAGTTACTTTTAATGAAAGTTGGTTACACATTGCCAAACAATTAACGGACTATTGCCTTGATAATTTTTATGATGAAGAAACAAATTTTTTTAAATTCACATCCATTCAAGATACGCCTTTAATAACTACCCATTACGATATTGAAGATAATGTGATTTCATCTTCGAACTCAATTATGGCAAATAATTTATTAAATTTAGGTATCTTTTATAGCAATTTGCATTTTGAAAAAATTGCACAAAAAATGGTAGATCATATTTTGCCAAATATTGATTATCCGTCGGCATTTGCTAATTGGCTTACTGTTTATTTAAATCTTTCCGATAAAAACAAACAAATAGCGATTTGTAGTATAGAAGCTATAAATTATGTTAAAAAACTGAATACAAGTTATTTACCGGATATTATATTAGCTGGTTCAACAAAAAATTCTGAATTACCTTTTTTAAAAAATAGATTTTTAAAAAATGAAAATTTATTTTATATCTGTAAAAATAAAACTTGTAAACTTCCATTAAATAGTTTTGATTTATTTATAGAATCGATTTAAAAATTAATTTGTTAATATTTTATTTTAAAACCTGTATTTAACTGAACAAAGCAAATATCTTGGAACAAGATTTATACTTGATTTATAGTAGGTATAGTCGCTAATTGTTATAAATGTATATTCGTTTTCGTTGCGTATATTGTTAAATAAAAATCTGTATGAAAAACGACTTTGGGTGGGATTATAGTTTACTACTAAATTATTGAAAGAATAATTTTGCTTGTTTACATAGTAAAAAGAATTATTAAATTCAGCTAACCAAGTTTTTGAAATGGTGTAATTAATATTAACAAAAAAATCTTTTGTTATATTATTTGATTGAATAGTATTGAATACAGATTGATTGTAATTATAAGTAAAACCACAATCAAAATTTACTGGAATTTTGAAATAAGTTGTTGCTGAATATTTTAAAATATTTGTATAACTTTTTGCTTTTACAAATCCATTTGAATTTACATTTATTAGTGTAGAATTCCACATTTGTGATGTTTCTATTTTTGATGCTAACTTAAGTTTACGAATATAATTGACAAAACTAAAGTTGAAATTATAGCTTTCGCCTCCATTGGTTTGCTTGTAAGTTGCAAAATTGAAATCATT
This sequence comes from Flavobacterium sp., assembly GCA_043738775.1. Lineage (GTDB taxonomy): Bacteria > Bacteroidota > Bacteroidia > Flavobacteriales > Flavobacteriaceae > Flavobacterium. The sequence continues at coordinate 4,786 of JAYUFJ010000105.1, forward strand.
AGTTAAGGTGCTTTCTGTATTGAATATAGATTGTGATTTTATATAAAACAAACTTGTTTTTAATGAAAATCTCTTTTCATCATTGTAAAAATAATAAGCGAACGAAGAAACAGTATTTTTTAAGGGTTTATTGTACAAGGTTCCTTTTGAGAAACTTCTGTAATCTATTAATTGATTATTTGATGTTAGTTGATTGATTTCGGGTAAAGTATTGTTTTCTGAATAGGATAATGAGAAATTACCAAAACCTGTTTTTTTAACATTTAATGATAAAGTTGGATTGATTAGAAAAATATTTTCTGATATTACCTGAGTTTTGAAAACATTATTCTGCAAACTAATGTTTGCCGTAAAATCTATTTTTTTTGAGAAATTATATTTAATAACATTGTCAAAATATGTTTTTAATTGATTTAGTTTTGTATTGTTTTCATAGTCTGTAATATTAATATTATCGTCTAAAAATGTATTTTTAAATTGTTCTTGGTTGAATTCAACTTGCAAGCTATTTGTAATATCAATTTTTCTAAATTTTGATATTAATTTAGTTTTACCACCTACGAAAAATAAATTGTTGTTTGCTATCTGATTTACAATAGCGTTAGCATTTGCATTAAAAAAAGTGTTTAAAAAAGGTGAATTTATTTTACTGTTTTCGTTTATTTTATCATTACCCAAATAAAAATAATTATTTAAAACTTTACTTTCTGAAATTTGGTAAGTATGGTTAAAATGATTGTAAAATGTATAATTTTCTGCCTTTGTAGATTGATTGATTTGGTCGGAATTGAAAATTAAATTGTTATTTAACTTGTTTGGATTATTTTTAAAAATAAACAAATTAGTGATGTAATTTTTTTCGTTTGCAAAATATTTTAATTCCAATTCTGTTGATGTTAATGTTTTGTGGTTGTTATAAAAATTATTTTCTGTAAATGATATTGGGTTGTTGTCTATGTTATAATTTGTTTTAGCAAATGAATTTTGACTTTGATTGTCATCTGCAACATAAACTACACCTCTCAATGATGTTTTTTTATTTAATTTTTTTGTAAAACTCAACGAATTTAGAAATGCTTTATTAAAAACACTCTGTGTTTTACTAAAAAATTGAACTTCGTTATTGTTTATATTAAATAGATTTTTTGTTTTATATTCAAATCGATCATTACCAAACGAATTTCGGTCAAGTGCACTTGTATAAATTAAATCACTTGCTTTTTCGCCAAGATTGTTATAATCGCTCAAATAAAATAGTTTTATTTCTTTCTTTAATAATCCTAAACTAAAAAAACTTAATAATTCAGATAAAGTAGCTTTAAACCTTAAATTAAAAAAAGGGAAAACAAATGTTTGGTTTGGTAACATTAGCCTTGGTAGC
>JAYUFJ010000106.1:0-2199 GCA_043738775.1 Flavobacterium sp.
AATTGTTTTTTGTGGTTATAAAGATAATGGTGCAAGTTTATGGGGCGTAACAGATCACGAATTTGGACACGGTTGGTTCCCAATGATTGTTGGTTCAAACGAGCGTTTGTTTGCCTGGATGGACGAAGGTTTTAACACTTTTGTAAACGGAATAAGTTCACGTGATTTTAATAATGGTGAATACAAACAACCGATACAAAATATGCACCGAATTGCAGATAACATTACCGACCCTTCATTGGAACCAATGATGGTTGCTCCGGATAACTTTAAAGAAGCCAATATGGGAATTTTAGCTTATGAAAAACCTGGTGTTGGTTTAGATATGTTGCGAAATTCGATATTAGGTCAAGAACGATTTGATTACGCTTTTAAAAATTATATTTCGCACTGGGCATTTAAACATCCGCAACCTGACGATTTTTTTAGAAGTATTGAAAACGGTGCTGGCGAAGATTTATCTTGGTTTTGGAGAGGCTGGTTCATGAACAATTGGCAATTAGACCAAGGAATTACAAAAGTTAAATATGTTAAAGGTGATGCTAAAAACGGAGCTATTATAACTTTAGACAATACTCAAAAAATGGCTATGCCAGTTGTTTTAGAAATTAAAACTAAATCTGGAACAATTATAAACAAAACATTACCTGTTGAAGTTTGGCAAAAAAATAATGAATGGTCGTTTAAATTAGATTCTAAAGAAGAGCTTGAAAGTATAACTTTAGATCCTAAAAATGAATTTCCTGACATTAATGAAGCCAATAATGTATGGACCGATGCTAAAAATGGAGTTACAAAACCAGTTTCAGTTGCTGCATATTTAGGAAAGTTTTCTAGTCCTAAAATTCCAATTAAAGTTGAATTTACCGAAGCCGACGAAGCTTTAGTTTTAAATGCAACAGGTCAACAAGCTTTACCTTTAGACAATGAAGGAAATGATAAATTTTCATTTAAACAGGCTGGATTAATAGTTCAATTTAATGCGGCAAAAGATGCTTTTACGTTAGAATTTAATGGTCAAAAATTTGAATTTAATAAAGATAAATAATTAACTCACAATATTTTATAAAAAGGCACGTTATAAAGCGTGCCTTTTTTTATTAACATTATTTTTACTTAGGTATTAAATAAAAAACATTAAATTCGTAAAAAAATATAATTATGAATTGGATTACACTTTCTGATTTAGGTCAGTTAAATGAAATTATTGAAACATCAATTGAAAAACCGGTTTTAATTTTTAAACACAGTACTCGTTGTAGTTTAAGTAGAATGGCTTTAAAACAATTTGAAAATGAATATGATGTTTCTGAAAATGTTGCAAATGCCTATTTTTTGGATTTATTAAATCACCGAGATATTTCAAACCAAATAGCAAAGCAATTTAGTGTTGAACATCAATCGCCACAATTAATTTTAATTAAAAACGGAAAAGCAACTTATAGTGTAACGCACAGTGACATAGATGCCAACAATTTAAAGAAAAATTTGAATTAACCATATAAACCAAATTACTACATAAATGAAGACAAAAATTACTCGGCGTGATTTGTTTACGTCTATTTTAGGTAAAATTAAAATTCAAGATGCAAAAGACCCATTGTTTGAAAAATATTCAAGAAAGGTTTTTAAAGCTCGTGTTTATCAAAAAAACATAGAAAAATCTTCAGTTACAAATAAAGAAACTGACGATTTTAACAGGGTTGCACCAGTTACAAGTGGATTAACTCCATATACAGGTTCATGGACCACTACAGAAGCATTGCACCTTTTAAAACGAACAGGTTTTGGGTTTAAAAAATCAGATGTTGATGCTTTAACTGTAATGACTTTTGCCAATGCAGTTGATGCAGTTTTAACAATAGATTTAACTCCGCCAGCACCGCCAGTTAATGCCTATCAAAATTCATTTGCCGATCAAAATAATTTACCCTACGGTCAATCGTGGGTAAATAACCCATTTGTAAGTAATGATTATGCTTTAGGAGGCGATTCTAATAATGCTAGAATTGAAACTTTAAAAAACTGGAATTTAGGACTTTCACTAAATCAAAATATTTCAATAAAGGAAAAAATGAATTTATTTTGGTTTCATTTAATTCCTATTGATTATGAAATTGTTCGAAATGGAAATGGGCAATACGTAAGTACCAATTCTGCTAGATTGTGTTATTCGTACCTTAAAATGTTTAGTGACAA
>JAYUFJ010000107.1:0-2194 GCA_043738775.1 Flavobacterium sp.
TATTCAAAAAAGCACATTATTTGAATAATCATAATGTTTAACAACTGTTTTTCTGTTTTCTGAAATAGATTGAATGCCACACTTTGAAATCAATTGAATCGATTTTCTATCTATTTTACTTTCATTAAAGGCTACTCCAAAATCAAATTCTGTTGTATAATTTCCATAAATATCTGCGTGGTCAAATGATGTGATTTTATTGTCTACACAAGTTTCTATCAATTTAATAATTTCAAGTTTTGAAGCTTTTTTGCCCCAAATTCCCCAATTCATTGTTCCAGCAACAATTTCAGAAATTTCGAAATCTTTATTCATTTATAAATCTTAAAAAATTAACTATTTGTTTTAAAAAGCTTAAAATTACTAAAACAAAATCATAAATCATCCTTAAATACAATTGGCAATGTTAACTTTTAACGCATTATTAACATTTAATTTATAATAAAAGAATGATTTTTGAAAAGAAAATATTTTTACAGATTAAACAGTACAAAATTTACAAATATGGAACAAAATGTAGGCACTTTAGACATTAGAGCAATTAATGAAAAAATAGAACGAGAAAGTGCGTTTATCGATTTGCTTACAATGGAAATCAATAAAGTAATTGTAGGACAAAAGCATATGATTGAGCGCCTTTTAATTGGTCTTTTAGGTCAAGGACATATTCTATTAGAAGGTGTTCCTGGATTAGCAAAAACCTTGGCTATTAATACTTTGTCGCAAGCAGTTCAAGGTTCATTTAGTCGTATTCAGTTCACACCCGATTTGCTTCCGGCAGACGTTGTAGGAACTATGATTTACAATATCAAACAAAATGAATTTTCGATAAAAAAAGGACCTATTTTTGCCAACTTTGTATTGGCAGATGAGATAAATCGTGCACCAGCAAAAGTACAATCGGCTTTATTGGAAGCGATGCAAGAAAAACAAGTTACAATTGGCGATACAACTTTTAAATTAGACAGGCCATTCTTGGTGTTGGCTACTCAAAACCCAATTGAGCAAGAGGGAACTTACCCTTTACCAGAAGCACAAGTAGATCGTTTTATGCTTAAAACTGTTATTGATTACCCAAAAATGGAAGATGAAAGATTAGTAATTCGTCAAAATTTAAAAGGTGCTTTCGAAAAAGTAAATGCAGTAGTTTCGGTAGAGCAAATTTTGCGTGCGCAAGAAGCTGTTCGTGAAGTTTATATGGACGAGAAAATTGAAAAGTACATACTTGACATTATTTTTGCAACGCGTTATCCGGAAAAATATAAACTAGAAAGCTTAAAACCATTAATTGAAAACGGCGCTTCGCCTCGTGGAAGCATCAATTTAGCTACCGCCGCAAAATGTTATGCATTTATTAAACGTCGTGGCTATGTAATTCCAGAAGATGTTAGGGCAGTTGTTCACGATGTGTTGCGTCACCGAATTGGTGTTTCTTACGAAGCCGAGGCTGAAAACATCACTTCGGTTGATATTATCAACAAAATTATTAATGAAATTGAAGTGCCTTAATAGCAAATCGCTTTTAGCAGTTAGCTATCAGCGTAATTTTGATAGCTAATAGCCTCTAGCTAATAGCTTACAGCCTACAAAATGGAAACAAAAGACTTACTCAAAAAAGTACGAAAAATAGAAATTAAAACCCGACGATTAAGTGATCACATCTTTTCGGGCGAATATAACACGACCTTTAAAGGACGCGGAATGACTTTTTCCGAAGTACGTCAATACCAATTTGGTGATGACATTCGTGCTATTGATTGGAATGTAACTGCAAGATATAATGAACCTTACATAAAAGTATTTGAAGAAGAGCGTGAATTAACAATGTTATTAATGGTTGATATTTCGGGATCGGAAAGTTTTGGAACAAAAAACCAATTGAAAAGCGAAATTGTAACCGAAATTGCAGCTACAATGGCTTTTTCGGCAACTCAAAATAACGACAAAATTGGTTTGATTTTATTTTCAGATGCGATTGAATTGTATATTCCGCCAAAAAAAGGAAAATCGCACGTGTTAAGAATTATTCGTGAACTAATTGAATTTCAAGCAAAAAGTAAAAAAACTGACGTTTCTCAAGCCATAAAATTCCTGTCATCAACCCAAAAGAAGAAAGCTATAGTTTTTATGATTTCTGATTTTATAACCGATGATGATTATGAAAAAGCATTAAAAATAGCTAGTAAAAAGCACG
>JAYUFJ010000108.1:0-16756 GCA_043738775.1 Flavobacterium sp.
TGGAGAGTTGCCTGAGTGGCCGAAAGGACATGTTTGCTAAACATGCGTATGGGTAACTGTACCAAGGGTTCGAATCCCTTACTCTCCGCAAAAAACCCCTTATTTGTATATAAATAAGGGGTTAACAGAGTTTTTAACTAAAAAAACCTGTCAAAATTTTGTCTAACTTTTTATAACTTAAAAAACAACGTTTTTTAGTAATAAAAAAAAATGCAAAATCCTCAAAAAAAATCTCCACACGTTAGTATTGTGCCTTTTATCGATTATAGACCAGCACAATTATGTATAAAAACCCAATGGCTTGTAGTTTTTTATGCAAAAAATCCTGTTACTCATACAATGGAACGTTTTAGATTATCTGTACCAGTTTTAAAATCAAGAACAGAACGTATTAAACAAGGTAAAAGAATTGTACTTGAAGTAAATAAAAAATTAGATAGTGGTTGGTTGCCCTACTATGACAATACAGATTCAGCAGATTTTAAAACGTTTATGTATTGTACTGATAAGTTTTTAGAGATCACAGCCAAAGACGTTGCCAACGGAACGAAAAGAAAAGACACCAACAAATCTTATAAATCAGGAATATCAATGCTTAAAAAGTATATTTCTGAAAACAAATTAAATATTCATTTAATTATAGAAATAAATAAAACTTTCGTTGTAAACTATTTAGACTGGATTGTTTATGAGCGTAATGTTTCGAATACAACTCACAATAATCACGCTGTCTTTTTAGGTATATTTTTTTCTTTTTGTGTTGATCGTGGTTTTATGAAACAAAATTTTGCTATTGGAATTAAAAAGAAAAAGAAAGAACCTAAAAAACGTCAGTATATGACGCAAGATGTTAAGGACAAAATAAAGTGTTTGCAAACAGAAAATCCAGAATATTATACACTTTGCATGATGACTTATTTTTGTTTTATAAGAAATACAGAACTAACAAAATTAAAAGTAGGCGATGTTAATTTAGTTCAAAATTATATCACCATTTCGGCAGAAAATTCTAAAAACAGAAAAACAGCAAACATTACTATTCCAGATAGTTTTAAAAGTACGATAGAAAACCATATAGGAAATTCTAAACCCGAAGAATTTTTGTTTAGTACCAATAATTTTAAACCAGGCAAAATTGCAGTTCAAACAAAAAAAATATACACCACTTGGATTAAGTTTGTAAAAGATAAAAATATTAGTTCCGAATTTCAGTTTTATAGCTTGAAAGATACAGGAATAACTGATTTGATGAATATGGGAATGCCTACTATAAAAGTAAGAGACCAAGCCCGACATTTTGATATAAATATAACCGAAACTTATATGTCCAGAAATGTAGGATGTGATGATGTAGTGAAGAATTCAAATTTTAAATTATAGAATTTTTAAATTAATAATTAGAATATAAGTTGAGCGAAAAAAAAAGATTTGTAATATTTGTAATATTTGTAATTTATTATATTTAAGTATTTGATTATCAATTATAAATTTTTTTAAAAATAACAAAAAAGACCGAAAGTAGATTTGTAATAAAGGCTTAAAAGATTTGTAATAAACTGCTTTTTTATCCTTTTTTGGACTAAAAAAAAGATAAAAACATAAATTTTAAGGTTTAAAAAAAGAGGTTTTAAAACGTTTTGTTTGTAGGAAAAATAAAAAGATGTTGTTTAAATAAATTTTGTAATTTTGTAAAATAAAACTAAGTTATGGCAGAAATAACATTAAAATTTGACGCAAGGAATCCAATTGCAAAAAAAACTTTAGATTATATATTATCTATTGGTGTTTTTTCTAGTGAAATAAAAAAAACAACCAATAATTTTAATGCAATAACACAAAAAGCAATTAAAGAGGCTAAAAGCAGTAAAACTACGCCAATAAATTTGAACGATTTTCGTAAACAATTACATTAGTAAATGTATATTTTAGAACAAACTGGGCAATTTAAGAAAGATTTAAGACTTGCAAAAAAACGAGGTTTGAACATGAATCTTTTAGATAAAGCAGTTACTACTCTTGTAGAAAAAGGCGAATTACCAACGACCAACAAACCACACGTTTTGAAAGGAAATTACAAGGGTTTGTGGGAATGTCATATTCAACCTGACTGGTTGCTTGTTTGGGAACAAAACGAAACGATAAAACTTATTGTTTTAATTAGAACAGGAACGCATAGCGACTTGTTTTAGTCGTTTTTTTTTATGCCAAACCGAAAAACGTTAAATTTTTCTTAAAACAAATTTTATCACGTTTTTTTGCATATAATTGTATTGGAAAATAAGGATTTTAACGCCTACGAAGAGTTTATAAAAGACATTTTTGATAACCCAATAAAAAAAACCGCTAGTTGTTAGCGGTTTTTTTGTTTTTATAATATTCCTAAAATTCCGAGACCAAAAAGCCCGGATGATTTTTTGGTTTTTGCGATTCTTTTTTTAGCAACTGGTTTGCGTTTAGTTTTAGACTTTGCAGTAACAACTTTTGTTGCTTTTCCGTCTACGTAGTGAAATCCTTTTCGGAGTGTTCCATCGACTTTGTGTCCGTATTTTGGCGAAATCCTGTTACAAACTGTTTTCAATCCTCTTGGAACAATTTTTTTCTTTATGCTTGGTTTTTTTGTTGTCATTTTTAGTTTATTTAGTGAATCGTTTTTATGATATTTTAAAATTAAAATCTACTTTTTTTGGTTTTTCTTGACGAATAATTTTTTTAGAAAAAATATTGAATTTTAAATCTTCTAAATTTGTTTTTTGATAACGGTTTTTATCCCACCAAACATAATTGTCTTTGTAATTTGGTTTCTTTTCTATAAACCCGATACAATCACCGTCAAATTGAGATTCAGAACCGCCACGCATTTTGCCGTCGGTTGTGAGTTGGTAAATGATGATAAACAACTTACCATCGTATTTTTTTCGAAAATCTTCGTCTAATTTTATTGAAGATTGCATTTTTTGAAGTTTCGAAAAACTATCAATAAAAATAACATCGTTTTCACGTACTAATTTGTGAACATCATCAATATTTTTTATTTCTGGACTAGAAATGTTTTTTAAACTTTCGTTGTCGAGATATTCGTCGATTTTGTCTTCGTACAAAGAACTCAAAGGATGCTCTTCTATGCTTGCGTGACCCACTTTATAGTTTTTAGCAAAAGCGTTCATTAATTGAAAGCAATGTCTTGTTTTCATTCCTCCCTGTGGAGCAGCTAATGTGATAGCGACCGATTCTTTTTTCTTTTTCTCAATTTTTCCTATAAATTCAGATATTTCTTTGTCATGAATTATATAGTATTCGTGTACTTGTTTGGTTTTATTTTGCATTCTGTACGCCAAAGAATTTACGTTTAAAATTTCATTTGTTTTTGGCTTAAAAAGTCCAACTTGATTACTTCCAGCGTTTGTATAATTGCCTTTTTTTTGCATTAAAGATAATTGTTGTTTTTGATAGGATTTTAAATCAAATTCATATTTTTTTAATTGCTTATCGAAAATGTTTAAAATCGATTTATAGTCCTTATCTTTAGGATTAATATATTGTTTGTTTTTCGGGTTTGAAATTCTATCTTTTAGATCCGCACGGGCATCATTAAGAAAATCAATTTTACCTTTTAATTCTTTAAATTCAATTTCATATACCGATTCTCCTGATGTTTTGTTTGCAAAACGTTTTAAATTTAAAGGTCTAGTATTATCAAAATCAAATATATTAGAAGTTATTGCATGAATTTTTTGTAAAAACTCTGATTTTGTTTTGATGCGTTTTGATGCTTCTTTGTCTTGTAAAAAATAAAACATTTCGTTTTCACTATGATTTAAAAGTGTTTCATTGTTTTTTCTTGCTTCGCCAATCCAATCGGCAATCCTTTCTATAATAGTTGAGTTTTGCTTGTCGGGTGTTTCGCTTAATTGATCGAGTGCTTGAATAGTTATTCCTTTTGGGTTTAAATAGGCAAGATTAACAATGTAATTTGCGTTTTTTCCTTCTGTTTTTTTTGCACTATCTAAAACTTCTTTTTTTGATAAGTGATTTTTTATTTTTTCTCGATAAATTTTTGCACGTTCTTGAGGCAATTCTAAACTTCTGTTTGAGTTACTTTCAATTTTAGCGTAGTGTATTGCTTCGGATTCAGTGCCTTTAAAATATTTTGCTTGAATTATTTTTAAACCTTTTCGCTTGGTTGCTTCTAATCTGTGGTGTCCCGCTAATAAAAATATTTTTTTTGCTTTTACATCTTTCCATATTATAACTGGATCTAGTTTGTCTAAATTGTAATTATCAAAAATTTGTTTTAAAACGTTTTCATTAAGTTTTTCACGATTTTGAAACCGATTTACGTCTATACTTATTTGAGAAATTGGAATATTAAAAACGTTTAAATTGGTTTTTAAATTGACGTTTTCAACTACCTTTTTTCTAATATTTGTTTTTTTTGCGTCAACAATTACTGGTGTTATTGGACTTTTAAAAACGTTTTTTGCTAGTGTTTTTCTAGTTTTCGGTAAAATCGTTTTTTTTACAGGAACTTTTACAACTTTACCATTTTTATATTTATAGCCTTTTTTTAAACGTCCACAATCCGTTAAAGCCTCTTTTGCAATTCCTGTATGTCTTGGTGCGTTTAGTGAAAATGGTTTAACTAGATTCACCAATTCAATATCGAATGAATCGGCTTCGGGGTGGTAGTCTAAAATTTTTATAATTCGAGACGAAATTTGTGTTTGTTTTTCTTTTTTGGCTTTATTTAATAGTAAAGTCAAGGTTTTTCGAGAAACTGTTGTGTTGTGAAATCCGTTAAACTGTTCTACTATTCCCATTTTACTGCGCAATTAAATATTGTGAACCTAAAAAATTAATTTGCCCAGTTATTGTAATGTCGTTCATGCTAAAATCAATTAGACTCGAAATGTTATCTAAAACAGTTCCAGAACTTACCACTACTGGTATATTATGAAAAACAATTGAATTATTATGTGGAATCGAAACTTGGTTTAAATCGACATCGGCAGTAGCAATGTACTTGCCTTTGTAGTATATAAATAGTTTTTTTAAGTCTGCAAAAGCCGAACCCGAAACAATAAAATCTTCGCTAGTCGGATTTGTTATTTTTACATCTAAATTAAATTTTATTCTTTCTAAAGAAACATCTAAACCTGAAAATCCATCGGGAGAAATTGTCATTTTATCAAAAATAGATTTTAAATTCATGGCTTTATTGTAACCATACAATGCTAAACCTCCAAGTGCTAAACCCGAAAATAATAATATTTTTTTTAGTGTTGTCATAATTTAAATTTATGATTTTGGAACAATTGATTTTGTCCAATTAATTATTTTGTAAGCAATATAAATCAATAGTAAAAGCCAAAAAATGCGACCAATCCAAAGGTTGAATTTTTGTTCTTTTGAAAACGGCACCACAACAGGCACTTCTTTATGAACATCTTTAGTTTGCGATGCAACGATAGTTTCGTTCTTTGTTGTGGTTTCGGTTTTCGTTTGACCAACGTTTGCGTATGCTTTTATGGATTTTGTTTTTTTGTCGTAAAAAACACCAAATTCATTTTTCCCAGATGTTTTTTTTGCGTTTAGTTTCGATAACAAATTATTCATTTGAACGGTGCAAAGACTATCGCATTGTTTTTTTCCAGTTATTAAATCGCCAATAACTAAAATTAGACTATCTTGAATTTCTAAACTTTTTTCGATGGTTTTTGTGCTATCTTTTACTATAAAAACAATTTGTTTTTGTGTTTCTTTTTCGTGAACAATTTGTTTAGATTTACACGAAAAAAATAACAAAATAGCCAAAAAAATAAACCAATATATTAGTGCTTTTTTCATAATTTTAATATTTACAGTTTTTATAAATAACCCATTGTTTGGTTATTTTTAAATGATTTGTAAAATCAGGCAATCCAATTACATTTACTCCTATTTGAAATGTTATTATTTGATAGAATTTTTTAATAGTTTTTTTCATGATTTTATGTTTTTTACACAATTGAAACAATTTTTTTCTAGGCTGATTATTTTTTGAGCTTGCTCATCAATAATCGATTGCATTTTGTCGAATTTTATGTCGGTTTGGGCTGTGAATTTGTCGTAAACCTCTTGCATTTTTGCCATTGCATCGGCTTCTGTTCCTTTTACATTAGACTTTCTACTTTGCCATGCTAAATAAAATTGTACTAAATTCGTTCCGCCTAATCCTAAAGTTACTATTTCTGATAATGTCATTATTTTTATTTTTTTAACAAATTATTTTTTCTTTTGCTCCAGTTGTTTGATTGATTTGAATTGCGCTATACGTAATTATGTTTGTTGACGTGTCAAATAATAAAAATTGATTGGAGTTAAAAAAAGTTTTGTCTAATGCTATATTTCCTTTTAGTGGTGTGTCTAGTTGTCCGTAATAGAAACCGTCCGAACCTAAAAAAATAGTTTTCAAATCTGATGTTTTAATGCTAGTGTTTAAAGTAGCTGCAATCGCATTATTTATAATAGTAATATCAATGCCGCCATTAACAACACAGCCGTTTACAGCATATTTTAGCATGTATAATGTTTTGAATGTTAAACGTTTTTTAGCAACGTGAATTAAATTTATCATATTTATATTTTTAACCGTTAATTTTTCTAATCCAATTCGTTCCGTTCGATTTGTAAACCACTTTTGCTCCAAATGAACCTAAAGTTGCTAAAGTTGTGTTTGCCACTAAAGTTCCTGATAAGTCTTCTAAAAGACCTACTGAAGTAGCAATGGTAACTATTCCTGTGGAATTAACTCCTTTTGACAGCGTAATTTCTCTATTTGTAAAAGATACTGGAGTAGGTAAAGTAACGGTTACCGCCGTTGCTCCATTTGTTATATTAATATGGTTATCAGCAATTAAAACAGTATAATTTCCAGTTATAGTAGTCATACTAATAGCAAAAGAACCAGTAATGTCTAAAGTACAAATCGGAGCAGTTGAGGCTCCTAATTTTAGAAACCCGTTTACATTATCCCAGTAGGATGTTATTTCTTTTATTACTCCCAAAACCGAAGCAAATAATTTGTTGTTACTTAAAGCAGTACTTGAATTTGTCCCGCCTTTTGCAATAGGCAAAACAGTAATTGCATTTTCTTTTAATGCTATTGCTGTGGCTTGTGGCGTAGAAACAGGTTTTAATGCGTCCGAGGTGTTATCGACATTCGATAATCCAATATCGAACTTTGTTGTGTTGTGTGGATTTCCTGAATTTATTAACGCGTGTAAATAGGCAATATAACCTAAATCGCCACGAAAAGCAGTAGAAATTGTGTTACCTAAAACGATTCCATCGTCTAAATGAGAATATACCGAACCGCCCCAACGATAAGATTTATTAGTGTCAATTGCAATGTAAATTTTAGAACTTAAACCAATTGCAGGAAAATTAGATAAACTTGCATACTCTAATACTTTATCAATATAACTAGGTAATTGATTAGAGGGAACTAAACCGTTTATTAGATCCGCTTTATATGACAAAGGTTGTGTAATTTCAACTAAAATATCCTCAATAGTTGCAATACGAGAATGTATTCCTATAGGATAATCGTATAAATTACCTCGATATTCAAGTTGATTTTGAGAAATAATTAAATCTCCCATCAAAATTTTAAACGCATTCATGTTTAAATCTTGAACTACTCCTGGTAAGTTTAAAATATTTCCAGATTCACCTGTTTCAGCATTCCAATCTGAATAAACAGGAAGCGCAGGTTTTTCAAATGTATCGGTAGCATCGTGTGTTAAATTAAAACTCATGTTCTTGTAGATTTGTAGTATTTATAAATGCCAAATGACAGTAATCCAACTAAAATGTAGCCACCTGTGGCGATGGCTATTACTTTTTTGTATTTAATTCTTTATACCATTGTAATAATGTTGCTAAAGAGTGTCCTCCTTGACCGTAATAACTTGTTCCAGTAATCCATGGCATACTTGCCCAAATTTTTGAACATACATGAATAGCTTCTGTAATATTATCTTGAAGAATTAAATTATATGCGCCCGAATCTTTTAGTAATAGAATTGCTCCTAAATCTTGATTATCGGGCGAAAAACTTGTTAGTTTTAATCGGTTTGCAACACCTATCCAAGTAGCATACAAAAACTGATATTTTCCAGCAGCTGTACTTGTATAACCTCCTGCTGTAATTTTTATATTTGGGTGTTTACTGTAATCATAAAAAGTTTTACCACCGTAAAGTGTATTGTAATTTGCTCCTTCGCTTTTTCCAATAAGGTCTAAAAATGCTTTTATTTTTGGGTCGATTATACTCATTACATTGTTACTTTAATTGGTTTTTTTAATGCTGCTTTTTTTGCAGTTGGTTTGTTTTCTTTTTTATTCGCCATATAAATTCCTAAAGCGGCTAAAATTCCTAAAAGATACCACATTGTATTGTCTTTCGACTTTGTGCTGTTTGCCGAACTTACTGTAACATCAGCAAGTTCGGTTGTTGAATGGTATAACTGAAAATAATCGTTAGTGTCAAAAAAACTCGCTTTTATAGTATCATAATCAAAACCAACACTCGAAAATCGAATGTCAGAATTAGATGATTTTACGTTTTGAAGTGTAAATTCCCCACTACTATTCGTTATTGTGCTGTTTGACGTTCCTACTTCTGTTACATTTACATTTGATAAAAACTTCATGTTTTCATCAAAAATTTGTCCTTTTACTATCATTTTATAATGAATTTGGATATTTTAATTTCAAAGCCCCATAGTCTTTTGTTCCCAATTCGCTTTTTAACCAATCGGCTAAACCAACCAATGGAAGCGACGAAAACGGATTGAAATTATATTGATTTCCTAGCGTTGAATTATATGATTTTCGACCAAAAGCAGTTATTACTTGTACAAACTGGCTTGCGTTGATGTGTTGTAAAATAATGGTAATATCGTCGTGTGACGTGTTCATTTCTTTCATAGCGTTATACAAATCGTCGGCAACTTTTTTTGCATTAAATACATATGCAGGGAGTGTTCCACCGTTAGGAGTTGTTCCATTGTTACCTGTTCCGTCGTTTAGTGCTCCGCCGTTATCACCTTTTTTAACTACATAATAAATTACAATTCCTAAAATAAATGCAATTCCTCCGTACTTAACATATTTTTTTTGTTCGTCTGTCATTTTGTATGTTTTAAAAGAAAATACCGTTTTGTAACGACGATAATTGGTTGATTTCGTTGGTATCGAATTGATCGTGAATCCACTCTATTAAATTCAAACTTCCTGCTCCAAAATGTCCTGTTTGTTTACCAAAAGCATTATATACTTTTACAAATCCGTTATAATTTAAACCTGCCAAACTATTACTTGTTACTTCAAATTCGTTACCTGTGTAATCGAATAAAGCCAAACTAGATGATATTGCATCGGCTCTAGTTTTTGCCTGTGCATCGGTAACATTTGCGTTCGGATATTTAGAATTTTCTTTTATTGAAATAAACCGATTTGTAAATCGGCTATACGCCCACCAACCCAAACCAAGCATAACTAATAATTTAAAAAGCCAAGGAATGACCGAAGCCAATTCTTTAGATGCCACTATTCGAGGGTCGGAATCTTCAATACCATGTAAACCCGCGCCTCGTGAGGCAAACGATTTTGACACGGGTTTATTTATGGCATTATGGTTTTTTGATTTTGTCATTTTAGTTTTATAAAAACATGGATTCGATTAAATTCCATTTGTCTCGTAAATTTTTTATTGCTTTGATGCTTTTGGATAATTTTTGTAGTTTCAACAAAATATCTAAATCGTTATTTGCAATAATTTGTAAAGCCTCCGATTTTACTCGATTATCAATTGCATTGCCTGTTAGATTGATTGTTACAGTTCCTGTGGAGTCCATAAATTATGTTTTTTTAGTAATTCGATTAAATTGTTTGTAAATTCAGCATTGTTAAAACCATCAAAAACTTTTCCTATAAAATCAGCGGTTTCTTCGCTAGATTGTGAAATGGCTTGTATAATTTCGTTTTTTAAAGGCGATAAACTCGGATTACCAAGTCCTTCTGAAATTTCGGCAACTGGACTATTAAATCCACCTATTAATTTACCTGCTAATCCTGTTATAATTGGTGAAGTCAAAAGCATTGACATCAAACTATCGTTGGACGCTCTTTTTTCTTGCCGTTCGTCTTTAGAAAATCGATTTTGAAATATTTCTTCTTTGTATTCAGCAGTTATTTTTTCTAAATCCTCAATTCGTTTTTTTGCATATTGCAATTCAATTGCTGTGGATTCTTGAGTTTTTGCTTTAGAGTATAAATCTAAAGCATCAGGAAAACCCAATTGCATTACTCCAGTTAATGTGGTTGCTGCTTTTGGTTTTTCGTGGTATATTTCGCTTGGAGAATTTAGTGGTTTATCTTCGCCAAATTGTAAAGTAAAATAAGGTTCAGAGCCGTTTAAATTAGAACTTCCATTTCTAATTCGAGACTGAACTCCTATTCGACTAATTTTTTTGTCGTTTATGTTTTCAAAAAAACCTTTAATACTACCATACTCATTTTTAAGCATTTCGCCTGTTTTGTTTCTACAAATGTTTTTACCGCTGTCCAAATCTGTAACGTTTATTGCAAATTTTTTATTGGTTTCTAATTTGTGGATTGTATCTGTAAGTTCTTGCCTCATTCTTACTGTTTTTTTATATTAAAATAATTTACTACTAAATTGTTTGTTAGTTCTATCGATTTTTTTTGACCAGAAATAGAAATAATTTCATTAAAAATAATTCCTACTTTCAAATCGAAAAAATGACCAAAATTAGAAATTTCAAAAGCCGAAGGGTTTACATCCCCAATTGGCGTTTCTGGAACAAGATAAACGGTATCTTTTATCTGAACTCTAACAGGATTTGTTCCATAGTTCAAAAAAACAAGTTGCGTTGCTCTTTTAAATTCAAATATTTCATCTGTTGTAAATATTCTAGAATTGATGACCGTTTCTAACATGAGTTTTGGTTTTATATTGAATTTTCGTAAACAAAAATTGCTTCTACTAAAAAATCATCTGTAAAAGAATTTGTGGCTTGAATTTTTACGGTGTAAAAATCACCTCCTTTAAAACGAACAGGCATTTTTCCTTCATAATACCCCGATTCTCGATCTCGATAGTTTTTTATAGATTGCATTTGTACCACTTCTTCTCCGTTGGTGTCGGTAATTGACGCACGTACAAAACCAGTATTAACAGTATCAAGGTTCTTATAAAACAACGCTAAATATTTTACGTTTCCTTCTGGAAGTTTAATTGTTTTTTCAGCATTTTGAGAACCTGCTAAAACAGATAGAGAAATAACTTGTGTTAATGATTTCATTTTGTTTTTTTGTATTAAAAAAAGCCGTTAGCCTACTTTAGGTAACGGCTTTTTAATTTTAAAATCTTTTTTTTTAATTACGAAATGTCAGCGTTTGGCAATTCAGTTCCTCTAAACTCTACTTTATAAAGTCCAGATGAAACTGTTCCCACAAGCGTAGCAATAATATCGAAATCTACTTCGTCTCTCAATAAAAAGCCTTTTACTTCTCTGAAATCGTCGTTGTTTCCTGTTGCTGTTTTTCCGTTAGTTACATCAGTTCCAGAAGTTTGGAATAAACTTCCTGTTCCTTGTTGTGTAACTTCAAACTCTCCGTTTAGGAACGATACGGGTGCTTTTTCAGACCAATCCGCAGTCTCTAAAGTTGCACTAGCAGTAGTGTCGAACAATACTCGGATTTCTTCTACAAAAAACGGTTTTCCTACTGCCAAACGGTTTCCGTTTTGAAAGTTTGTAACTCCTGTTTTTGGTCTGTCCGATGCTAATAGCATTTTTCCATTGTTAGAGGCTAAATCCAACAAGTTTCCTGCTTTATAGAATGTTTTGGATCTTGATAATTTGTTGTGAGTGATAGGCAAAGAGGTTTTTTTACCTGACATTGAACCTAAAATTTCGAATACGTTTTCTAATGATTTCATTTTGTTTTATTTTGTGATTGATGAATGATTTTTTTTAATTACAACCCTTTTGCGTATGCTTTTTCAAATACGTTTTGGGTCGGTAACATTGACATTGGTGAATCTTGATAAAAAGGATTTCCTAAATGTCGTCTGTGATGTCTTGGTTTATTTAACGGCATCGTTGGATTCCCATAAATTGGAGTAGGAGCAGGTGCAATATCGCAAGGGCAACCTAAACCGATTGTTGCTTTCAAAAAACGATTTGCTGTTGTATCGGCAACCAATTTTGCTTGGATTGTAGTTGAATCTTTTGCGTGGTCATCAATTAAACCAACTGCGCTCGAAAGTGCAATTCCTAATGCTAGGTTTTTAACAACCAACGAACCAATATCCGCTCCTTCAACTGCCATATATCCGTATGCTCCTGCAAGTAATAAACCCGCTTTCACATACATTTTTTTATTTTTTTCTGCTTGAGTTACTGCTTTTGCATCTACTGGTTTAACCGCAATTGCAATTATACCACGACCAACTAACGCACCTCCCACCACACCAGCCACAACGGGTGCGCCTGTTTTGATTTCCTTTTCGGATACTTTTTGTAATTTCATGATTTTGATTTATTTAATTTTTTGATTGATGATTGATTTCTATTTTAACAATTTTCTAATAAGTAAACCTCCTACAATCCACAAAAGCCAATTATACTTGGGTTCTTTTGTAGAATTAGTTAACGTTTCGATAACTGTTTCTTGCGGTTTTGGAATTACTGGAGTAACTTCTGTAATTACTTGTTTTGGAACATCTGGAATTATTACTTCGCCTGATGTTTTTGGACTTTCACCAATTATAACTGGTTTTGGAATAAATGGAATATCTATCGGATTTGGAATGTTTACTTCGCCACTAAAAACTGGTATTGCTTCCGAAGTACCTAATATTTCTATTATAGGATAATTATCTATTTCTTGACTATATCCACCACCACCGCTACCGCCTGAATCATCTACATTTACATTTGCATTTATTTTACTTTCAAACATATTTTTCTATTTTTTTGGTTGTTTCGAATCTCCTTTAGAAAATTTAACTACACCTATTGCAATTGCAGTCAGAACTAACCAGCCTACTACTCCAAAACCTGCTTGTTTTGGAGGTATAACAGTTCCATCGCTTTGAGTTTGTTGTCCTGAACTATCGGTATATGTTCCGTCTGCATTTGCTTTAGTTCCGTTTGGGTGAAATACTGAAATTATAGTTTTTAAAGAACTCAACATAGTCGTAACATCTGGCGTTGGCTGATTGTTGTTAACAGCATCTAGCAACTCTTTTGGAAATTCGAAAGCAGGAATAGATGTCACACCTTTTTTTACTGAAAATTGCCATTTTTCTGTAGTAGCAGTCCAATCGGGCGCAGATTGAAGCCACCAATCGCCTAATAAATTTTCGCCGTGAGTAGTAAAACTAATTGGACTAGGGTTTACGTAATCAAAATATTTGTTTACGTAAGCATTATATAAAGGCTGTATGCTAGATTTAAGTTTAGGCAAATAAATTTCAGATAAACCATCTAAATTCACATCAGAACAATGATTGTCAAAATTACCCCAATGTCTTAAACGAACTCCTGCTATTGCCATATCAAAAAAAACATTGAGCCTAGCGTGATTTATAGCAAACAAATTCATGTCGTTATCCGATATTGATTGATTAACAGAAGCAATTGTACGGTTTAAACCCCCGTTTATATCGTTTGTTCCTGCAATAATAGAATTTTCGTCGAAACCAATACCTCCTAAGCATTTTAAACCATTAATAAAATTCGATACCGAACTTAAATCAATGTGTTTCAAAAAACTTGTTACTTTGTCTATTAAACCAGTTTGTTTTAACAATCCTCCACCAGGTACAGAGTCAATAAGATTATTGGCCGTATTATCAATCCATTCGTCTTTTCCGTACAAACCCTCGAATGGGCTATTTAATCTAGCATGTTGCATAATTGTATCTTTTTCTTGTGTATAATCTAATTCTTTGTTATCCTTTAACGTTCCGTCGATAATGTAATAACCGTTTTCTAAATTGTTGTTTTTAACTGGAACTATAATATAAACATGGCTGTAAGATTCGGGTTCTTTCGTGTAACTTACCTTTCGTATAGCATGGTCAAAATTCATTTCGGTTAACAAGCATGAGGCTATAATCGAATAACTTTTGCAATCTATTCCTGAGTATCTAACCGCCCAAGAACAAGAGGGTGAGCGCATATTTTGCTCTTCTATGTCGGATTTATACTGAAAATGATTGTAACAAAATTCATGAATTGCCGAAACGGTATCGTGTAAATTGTTTTTTTTCAGAACCGTGGCAACTTCTCTCATCTGAAACGAATAGTTTTTTATCATAAAAACCATTTCATCTACCGAAAAATCTGTGTTTTCATTTGCTGTTCCCGAAAACTCTTTGTTGCAAGAACTTTTCGGTATTAGGTTTTGATACTGTTTTCCTTCTAAAATTGGTCTTTGTAAAAATGTATCTTCCAAATATTTTGTTTTTTGTTTCTGAACTTGGGTACAAAGATGCGAGACAAAAAAAAACCGCAAACGAATTACGTTGCGGTAGGTTGCAATAGATTGTGATAAAACGTTTTAAATTTATCTACAATGCGATAAATTGTTTTAAAACAGACAATTTACTTTTTCTGGATTTTTAATCAATTCAGCATATTCTCGTTGAATTTTTTCTTTGATTGCGTTTCGAATAAAATTAGAAATACAAACTTTATTCTGCTTCATTTTATTCAAAGTTTGCTTTTGAATTAATGAGATTTTTAAAGTTTGTATTTCTGTGTACTTCTGCATTGTTAAAGTTAAATTGTAATACTTTTTATTCGTCTATTTGTGAGTTGGCAGATATTTTAAAAAATGCTTCATCCTATGAAATCCACTTTTCGGAAGAAATTAATTCCGTTGAAGGTTCATTTATTAAACTAACAATATATGCTAAACCTTTTATTCCGTTTGAATTGGGTTTTAATAATGCTTCTATTTTAACATCAACCTTTTTGCCGTTGTAAAACAGTTTCACTTTTTCACCTAAACTAAACGAATAATGTAATCCTGATTCATCTATTTTATATTTTTTTCCTTTAAGTAAA
Source organism: Flavobacterium sp. (assembly GCA_043738775.1). Taxonomy (GTDB): domain Bacteria; phylum Bacteroidota; class Bacteroidia; order Flavobacteriales; family Flavobacteriaceae; genus Flavobacterium. The sequence goes on from JAYUFJ010000108.1 coordinate 15,147, forward strand.
AAATAATGCCAATATTTATTTTTAACTTTTCTAATCAAATAGATTTCAACATTAGTAACAATTTTAGATTTTTTAATTGAATTGTCATCCAAAGAAATATAACTTGAATTTGATTTAATTTTCATTTTTAAATTTTCATTTTTCATAATAATTATAGTTTAAATTAATTTGTAAATTTATAAAAAAACATCTGCCAACAGCGGTTTGGCGCAATTGGGGTTTTAGGCAAACTTTAAAGTTGGTCTTGTACTTGGAAGTTCAGTCTTTAATTTACACATTTGGCTAACTAAATCCCCAACTGACGCCAAGCCACGAGACGTTGGCAGAAATGGCAGTAGAACCAATTAAATTATACTTACGATTTTACCCGAATTATTAAAACATTGACTTATAAACTTTGCGTGCCTTAATGCTTCAGATTTTTCAATAGTATCTATAATTTCATTGCCAGTAACTGAATATGGAATTCTTGCTATTTTATATTTACCGCCTAAATTATCGCCTATTACATTCCAAGCGGTTTTACTTTGAGAATGAACAATTTTAGTTTTTATATTTGAATTTTCCATAACATAAATTAGATTTAACCTATTCAATCGAGGTGTTAAAGTTTAAGCTTTTAAAATAAATTCTTGCAGATTGTTTCTAACCAACATTTTATTTATATTTTTAATTTGTTTTATAATTGTTTTCGCAGTTTCTTCATCACACATTCCTATTGTAATTGCCATATCATCTGCTAAAGAAATTAAACTTCTAAATTCTAAATCTGTTAATTCTAATTTTATTTTTTTACCCATAATTATAAATTATAAAAAATTAATAAATAAATCCACTATCTGCCAACAGCGGTTTGGCGCAATTGGGGTTTTAGGCGAAATTTAAAGTTGGTTTTGTACTTGGAAGTTTGGTCTTTAATTTATACATTTGGCTAACCAAATCCCCAACTGACGCCAAGCCACGAGACGTTAATAAAACAACGAAACATTTTTCTCAATGGCTCGCTGTGTTAAAAATTCCCAACCTATACAAACAATTGACTTTGATTCTAAAATCAATCCATTTGGATAAATAATAGGTAACAAAGCAATTGATATTTTATATAAATCTGTAATTTTAATATCACATAAACTAATTAATTTATAAGGCATAAACTCGTTTATTTTGAATAAATTAATTTCATTTTCAGTTAACAAGTCGGACAATTTTGCTGGATTCATAATTATTATTTTTAAAATTTATAATCTTTTAAACCTTTTAAATTTTCAAAAAATTGAAATATAGGAAAACTAACATTTACAAAAAACTGAATTATAAATTTAGACACATGATAATCCAAGCCTTGAATTTGAGTTTCGGGATAAGTTGTCATGTAAAAATTATCAGGGTGTAAACCATTAAAAATAGTAAACAACATGTCGCAAAAATTAGTCAATACAAAAAGTATTGAGATAGGAAAAAGTAAAATTATTTTTATTGTTTTTTTCATTTTTTTACAATATTAGTTATTTTGAACGAAAATCGATTTTAAGCCTATTTCTTATCATAAACGTATACTTATCTAAACCTTTATCAATTACTTTGTCAAACAGGCTTATTTTAAGTTTTTC
>JAYUFJ010000109.1:0-2178 GCA_043738775.1 Flavobacterium sp.
AAAATTAATTTCACAAAATAAAAATTATTTTTGTTGTTTGTTTCAAAAAATAGAGTACTTTTGCACCCTAAATTAAAATTAATTTTATGAATCATTACGAAACTGTTTTCATCTTAAATCCCGTTTTATCTGATGTTCAGGTAAAGGAAACAGTAAGCAAATTTGAAAATTTTCTTACTGCTAAAGGAGCAACGATGGTATCTAAAGAGGATTGGGGCTTGAAAAAACTAGCTTACGAAATCCAAAACAAAAAAAGTGGTTTTTACCATTTATTTGAGTTCCAAGTAACTCCAGAAGTATTAATTGCTTTTGAAACTGAGTTTAGACGTGACGAACGTGTTATGCGTTTCTTGACCGTGAGCCTTGACAAACACGCAATTTCGTGGGCAGAAAGAAGAAGAACTAAATTAAAAGCAGCAAAAGCATAAGTTATGGCAACAATAGAACAATCTGCAAAAGGTAAAAAAGAGGGTGATATTAGATATTTAACTCCTTTAAATATTGATACAAATAAAATAAAAAAATACTGTCGTTTCAAAAAATCGGGAATCAAATACATCGATTATAAAGACGCAGATTTTTTATTGAAATTTGTTAACGAGCAAGGTAAAATTTTACCACGTCGTTTAACTGGAACTTCATTGAAGTATCAAAGAAAAGTGTCTGTTGCTATTAAAAGAGCTAGACATTTATCATTAATGCCATATGTGGCAGATTTATTAAAATAATAAGTAAGCAATTATGGAACTTATATTAAAACAAGACGTTCAGAATGTTGGATTTAAAGATGATGTAGTGAATGTGAAACCAGGCTACGGTAGAAACTTCCTTATTCCACAAGGTTTTGCACATTTAGCTACTTCTTCTGCAAAGAAAGTATTGGCTGAAAATTTAAAGCAAAGAGCTCACAAAGAAGCTAAAGTAGTTAACGATGCCAAAGAATTGGCTGAAAAGTTAAAAGCAATTGAAATAAAAATCACTGCAAAAGCAGGTGGTGAAAAATTGTTTGGTTCAATTACAAACATTGACATTGCAGAAGCATTGGCAGCAGGTGGACAAACGATTGATAGAAAATTTATTACCTCTGGTGTAGTAAAAAGAACTGGTAAATACGCTGCATCTGTTCGTTTACACAGAGATGTAATTGTTGAATTACCTTATGAAATTGTTGCTGATAAGTAATATTTTTGTAAATTGAATATCAAAGTCCCGATGCGAATTGGGACTTTTTTTTTAATCTGAACTCGTTTCAGATTGTTTTAAACAAGTGCTTCTTATCAAGTTTAAGATAGCAAAACAATTCTGGCATAAAATGAAATATAAACGATTAACCAAAGAACAATTTAACGAATTGAACCAAGAATTTTCAACCTTTTTGGCTTCTCAAAAAATTGATAAAAAAGAATGGGATGAAATTAAAACCAAAAAACCCGAAGTAGCTGAACAAGAATTGGATATTTTTTCGGATTTAATTTGGGAAGGAGTTTTACAAAATACAAATTATTTAGAACATTTTTCTAAAAATCATATATTCTTGTTTCATTGTCAGGAATTGGAATTTCGTTCAATAATTTTGAAAACAGCAAATCAAAATATAGATTTTTTAACCAAAAATGGTTTACAATGGTTAAGTGATAATATGTTTACCGATAACTTAGAAATTATAATAGGAAAAAAAGTTTATAACAATGAACGAAAAATTTCAATTTTTCAATTGATTACAGAAGGAGCTGTTTTAAGTGATGGACAACTTTACAACCAAGTTAACGGAATTGTAAACCGATAATTTTTCATTTTTTATTTACAATTTAATATCTTGCTTAATTCGTTAATGATTAGTTTTTTCTTAAAATTAAACTTAGTAACTTAGCAACTTAGAATATATGTAACATTAAACAATGGAAATTCAAGCCCAAATTCAACAACTTCGCAACGAATTAAACCAACACAATCACAATTATTATGTTTTGGATAATGCCACAATTAGCGATTTCGATTTTGATTTAAAACTAAAACAACTTCAAGAATTAGAAGAAAAATATCCAGAGTTTTTCGATGAAAATTCACCAACTTTTCGAGTAGGAGGAACGATTACCAAAAATTTCAAAACAGTAATTCACGAAAACAGAATGTACTCGTTGGAAAACTCCTATTCAAAAGAAGATTTGAAAGACTGGG
>JAYUFJ010000110.1:0-2177 GCA_043738775.1 Flavobacterium sp.
CTTTTTATGAAATTAAATGTAAACATTTTACTTTTTTAACAAACCATTATGGTATTTATAATCGGTTTAATACATCAATGGTTTAAAACATACGACTCATTTAATCAATATGTTTACTGCCTAAGAATTCATAATCGACTCAATTTCGTCAATTTCGATAGGAATATTTCGCATCAAATTAAATGGCACGCCGTTCTCTTGTATCACAACATCATCTTCAAGACGAATACCAAAGCCTTCGGCGGGAATATAAATTCCTGGTTCAACGGTAAAAACCATATTGTGCCTCATTGGTTCGTGTAACAAACCGTAATCGTGCGTATCCATTCCTAAATGATGTGAAGTACCGTGCATAAAATATTTTTTATAGGCTGGCCAATCTGGATTTTCATTTTGAACATCGACTTTATCAATTAAACCTAATGTTAAAAGTTCCGATGTCATTATTTTGCCCACTTCAAAGTGATATTGTTTCCATAAAGTACCAGGTAGTAACATTTTTGTAGCTTCATTTTTTACATTTAAAACGGCTTGATAAACTGCTTTTTGTCTTTCTGTAAATCGTCCTGAAACCGGAATCATTCTTGTCATATCGCTAGAATAATTGGCATATTCTGCTCCAACATCTAAAAGTAATAAATCGCCATCTTTACATTGTAAATTATTTTCGATGTAATGTAAAACATTAGCCGAATTCCCTGATGCAATAATTGGAGTGTAAGCAAAACCTTTGGATCGATTTCTAAGGAATTCGTGAGCAAATTCGGCTTCTATTTCGTATTCCATAACATTTGGTTTCACGAAATTGAGTACTCTTTTAAAACCTTTTTCGGTAATGTCGCAAGCGGTTTGAATCAATTCTAACTCTTCACTTTCCTTAATTGAACGAATACGTTGTAAAATAGGGTTACTTTTTGCGACTTGATGTGCTGGATAATTTTTTTTCCACCACTTTACAAAACGGGCTTCACGAGTTTCTGTTTCTATTACAGCACGGTAATGCTCATTGGTATTTATGTAAATAGTTTCCGAATAAGCCATAACTTCTTTCAAAATTTTATGAAAATCTTGCAACCAAAAAACAGTTTTAATTCCCGAAACTTCAAAGGCACGATCCTTGGTTAATTTTTCGCCCTCCCAAACAGCAATTAGCGCGTTGGTTTCTTTTAAAAATAAAATTTCTTTTAAATTCTCGTAAGGCGCATCTGGAAAAAGCAACAAAACACTTTCTTCTTGATCAATCCCTGACAAATATAAAATATCGCGATGTTGTGCAAAAGGCAATTGCGAATCGGCAGAAACTGGGTAAATATCGTTCGAATTAAAAACCGCAACACTATTTGGTTTCATTTGTGAAGTAAATTTGACCCGGTTTTTTATAAATAAATCTTTGTTGATTTGGTGGTATTTCATTTTATTGATTTTTTTGAAATTCAAAATTAATTATATTTATTAGGATAAGTCGATAAAACATTAAAATTTTTTTGTTTAACGTTAAAGTATAGTATGTCAAAGTTTAAACAACTAAAATAAACAAAAGTTAAACTCGGTTTAAAATCATTATAAATAATAACGAAAAGGTTGTAGTTTAGTTTGATTTGACCTATTTTTGTATAATTTTTTAACAAAAACAACAATTATGTCAAATTCTGGATTATTAAGTTCTTCAATTGCTCGTAAAGTTGCAATGGCACTTTCAGGACTTTTTTTAATTTTATTTTTAACACAACATCTTTTTATTAACAGCACATCGCTTTTTGGAGCCGATAACTTTAATGCTATTTCCCATTTTATGGGCCACAATCCTTTAGTACAATATATAATCCAACCTATTTTAATTATCGGTGTATTGTTTCATTTTATAATGGGATTTTATCTAGATATAAAAAACAGAAGTTCACGACCAATAGCTTATACAAAATATAATGGAGGTGCAAATGCATCTTGGGCATCAAGAAATATGATTATAACAGGTTCAGTAGTTTTAGCTTTTTTGGCATTGCATTTTTATGATTTTTGGATTCCCGAAATGAACGGAAAATACATTAATCCAGATGCAGAACATCTAGAAAACGCTACCCGATATTATGGCGAATTAAAAGAACATTTTGAAAGCCCAATTCGTACCGCATTATATTGCTTATCGTTTGTTTTATTGTCGTTACATTTGTGGCACG
>JAYUFJ010000111.1:0-2174 GCA_043738775.1 Flavobacterium sp.
CGGCGAACTTTAAAGTTAGTTTTGTACTTGGATGTTCGGTCTTTAATTTATACATTTGGCTAACCAAATCCCCAACTGACGCCAAGCCACGAGACGTTAGTGGCTATTTTACCAAAAAAACGACAAAATGAAAATAAGTATGAAAATTGAAAAAGGAATATATGCGTTAATTGTTATTTTAGCATTAAATTCTTGTAAAGGTCAAAATGATGGAGATGTAAAATATAAAGCAGACACAAAAGATGTAATATTATATGAAAATGAAGGTATTAAAAATAAAACTGCAAAAAAAATATTTGGCGAAGGATTAGTAAATGTAGAAAATGAAGAATTTGAGTTAGCAAAAGTAAAATTTATAGAAGCAGATAAAATAGAAAATAGAAATCCGATAATACTTAATGCAATTGCACAGTCTGAAATAAGGTTAGGAAATACTGAAAAATCTAACCAATTATCAATCAAAATAATATCAATTGACAGCACATATGTTGAAACTTATATTAATTTAGGGCAAAACTATATGAGTAGCCGAAATTATGAAAAAGCCAAAGAAATATTATTAAAAGGCAGAAAATTTACAACTGATAATAACCTACGAGTTAAATCAATTTTATTAATAAATTTAGCAATAGCGTATAATAATTTGGAAGATTGTAAAAATGGATTAAAGTATTCCAGTGAAGCAATAGAAATTTCACAAGATGAACAATTGACGGAATTTGCAAACAAAGTAAAATTGGAAAGTGAAGAAAATTGCTATTAAAAAAAACAGCCACTAACAGCGGTTTGCAAAAATTGGGGTTTTGGTCTTGACTTTACACATTGTTTTGTACTTTTGTGGTCAGTGATTTACTGAAAGTTCAGGCTAACCAAATCCCCAACTGACGCCAAGCCACGAGACGTTGGCAGACACCTGCGAGCGACAGATAACGTAAACAATAATTGAATTTATTAAAATAAAAAAAGATAGTTTTTGGCGAAGCCAAAAACTATCTTTTCATTTCGTTAAGAAAAACAATAATTTGAATATATTTGTAATTCAAACATTTAAAAATTACAAATTATGCCAACCAAAATAACTAGAATATACAAAGTTAAAGATGTCGAAATGTTAATTGCAACAGCAACCATTATCGAAAATGCAATTGCCAACCGAACTTTTTTAGAAACAAAAAGAAGCACTTGGGCAAGTCCATTTTTTGACGATTTAAAAACCAAAATTAAGACAACAACCGAAACTTATTTAGGAAAAGATGCAGCACAACAAATGCGTCAATCAACGCAAGTAGTTTTGGGAATTCAAAAACAAGCGTTGACCGATTTAGCCGAATTCAAAGTACAAGTTGAACAAGATTTTAAAAGTAATCCAATTCAAAAAACAGAAATTTTAACCCAACTCGGAATTATAGCATTTTACAAAATGGCGCAAAAATGCGACCAAGAAGGATTAGTAAGTCTTTTATTTCAATTCAAAACCAATTTAAATACAACTTTAAGTGCTGAAATTGTTGCGAAAGGAACCTCGCAAAGTACAATTGACAATATTGTCAATTACGCCGAAGTACTAAAAAATGCTAATATTGACCAAGAAACATTCAAAGGAACTCGAAAAGAAATTACCGACGAAGCAATAAAAGCATTCAACGAAATTTATGAAAGCGTTATTAGTGTTGCCAAAATTGCAAACAATTTTTACAAAACCGATAAAGTAAAACAACAACAATTTAGTTTCGCAAAAGTATCAGCAACATTAAATAGCCAAAGTGTGAAATAAAAAACACCAACGGAAATTCGACAATGATACACGGAAACTAAATATTGACTGGCGGAAGAATCATATCAGCCCGCGGAAATTCTACATTGATATGCGGATGATTAAATGTGAAAGACGGAAATTCAATATCAGTACACGGAAGATAAATAATGTGTCACGGAAATTTTAAATTGATAAGCGGAAATTAAATAGTGACATTGAGTAGCATTATATCAATACACGGAAACTAAAAAAGTAGTCGGAAAATTAAAAATAGGCGGATAGAAAAAAGTAGTCGGAAAAACAAATAAAAAAAACAGGCGATCTGCCAACAGCGGTTCCTATGTAAAGCATCATTAAGTTATTAACAACTTTTGAGAGGGTTATATGTCGGTTTTTTTGAAGTATAAAATTCTGTTCC
>JAYUFJ010000112.1:0-2170 GCA_043738775.1 Flavobacterium sp.
TTGGCTAATTTAGTAAAATAACTTACCGAACTAGAATTGGGATTGTCAAAAACCATTCCTTTAATTTTAGATGGCTTTTGATTTAAAAAACTAATTATTTCTTTTAATTCAATTAAAGTATCGTTTGATTTTTTATTTTTTATTAAAGCCAAACCATCGGTTGCAAATTGTGTTTGTTGTGGTTTTATATTTTTTTGTTCAAAAAAAGCAATTTCAGAATTGGTTAACTTTCTAGGTAAAACTGCTATTTTCGTTTTATAAGTTGTAAAATCAATTAAACACTCCAATTCTGATTTTGGAATTAAAGTAATTTTTGCTTTGTATTTATTTTCAAAAACTGCTAATTGATCTTCAACAATTGGCAATAAAGTTTCATCAACTAAAATAGAAGTTTTACCACTGATTATAGTTTCTTGGTCAAAATCATTTTTTTTATTGTTACAAGATAAAATAATTAATGCCGATGAAAAACAAAATATGAATCCAATAATTAAATATTTTTTCATTTTAAAAGAATATTGTTTAAAATTAATTAAAATTATAGAGTTACGAAAAGTTTTAGATTTAGTTTAACGAAAATTTTGTTTTTTAAATATTCAATTTAATTAATCTATATCGGATTTCAACAATCGTACAAAACGAAAAAAAGAATAAACAATTAACAGGACTCCTAAAGCGACTTTATACGATTGAGGCAAAGCCAAAGGTAATTTTTTCCAAAATATAATCGCCAAGCCCATTACTAAATATATTGAAAAAAACAAAATGCCTATAACGAGAAGAAACCGCTCTTTTAGCGATTTCTTCAAGAAATTTTTTATAAAATTCACTATCATTATTCTGGTGCTTGAATGGTAATTGGTAATTGGTACGAACATCGTACCGCTTTACCATTTTGCATAGCTGGTGCCCAACGTGGACATTTACGCAATACACGTTCTGCTTCTTTACCAGTTCCGTAACCTACGTCACGTAATACTTTAATATCGGTTAAGTTTCCATCTTTTTCAACAACGAATGATACGAAAACTTTTCCACCTTTAAATTCTTCATCTTGAGGAACTTCATAATTTTTACCTACATACGATAAAAATTTAGCCATACCTCCAGGAAATTCTGGTTTAACCTCAACACCTGCAGAATTATAAATTTCATTTGATTCTTCTACAACATCTTTTGGCCCTTCGGCTGCAGGAGCTAAAGTTAATTCAGCATCAGGATCAGCTTTTATGGTTTCTTTTGCAATTGTTTTATCTTTTAAATCAACAACCTTTGGTGGATCTTCAGTTATTTCTTCCTTTTTGGCAACCACTGGCTTTACAAATTTAATTTGATCTACTTTTGGCGGTGGTGGTGGTGGTGGCGGAATATTTTCGGGTGGTTTTTCTTTTGGCGGTAATTTAATGGTTACAATTTTTTTATCTAATGAAGCAATATCATCATTAGAATTGCTTCCAATTGCATCTAATATCATGGGTGTTGCCATAGCAAGCCCAAAAACAAAAGCTCCAATTATAAAACCTTTAAAAGTTGTTGAGGCACTTTTTTTACGCAAATCGTAGGCTCCGTATTTTTTATTTTTACCTTCAAAAACTAAATCCAACCAATTACTATTTAATAAATCTAATTTCATAATTAAGGAGTTTTTGGTGTTACTAATTCTATCTCTTTGGGAGTAATATCATTTACAATAGCGTAAGTTTCAACTCCGCAAATGGCCATTTCATCTAAAATATCAACTAAATTTCGATAAGTAGATTTTTTAGTTGGTTTTATAATTACGATAAGTCCTTTTTTTGGATCGCCTATTATTTGTGGAACTTCTTTTACTTGTAACAATAATTCTTTACGAATACCATTTTTACCAAACGAATCAGCCTTTGGTCCTTTAATAGGAGTGTCAAATAAACCCATATACCATTGAATTGAGTTGTTTTCACCCATCACAATGGTCATTGTGCGACGTTCGTCAACTTTCATTGGTTGTTCATCAGGTTTATTCTTATCCTCTTTATCTGGTAACCCTAAGTTCATTGACTGTGGTTTTGATAAAGAAGTAGTTAACATAAAGAAAGTAATTAACAAGAAAGCTAAATCAACCATTGCAGTTAAATCTACTTTTGCGTTTGATTTTTTACTTCTTACCTTACCACCTTTGGCTTTACCGCCG
>JAYUFJ010000113.1:0-6077 GCA_043738775.1 Flavobacterium sp.
AAAGTATAAAGAAAAATATGGGCAGAAATAGTTATTTTTAATATTCTAAACAGATTTGCTTTATTAGGTTTAAAGATATTTATTACCAGAATTGTTAATTAATATTTAACCCTAATATGAAACAACTTTTGGGATAATATAATTTTAAACGCATTACTTATTTTTTTTAATAAACTTTGAAATCCCTTCCTGCAGCCATTTTTTATACTCTTCAACATTTGGAGTATAAGGAACTGGTTCATTTAATTTTTTTTCATTTAAATTCAATAAAACGTAGTATGGACGCGCGTTATTATTAAATTTTGATATTTCAAATTCGTTCCATTTTTGTCCAATCGTAGTAATTTCTGAACCTGAAATTTTCGAAATAAATCGATCTTTAACGGGTAATTCTTTTTTAATATCACAATACAATGAAATCAATACAATATCGTTTTTCATAATTTTCAATACTGCTTCGTCCGACCAAACATTAGCTTCCATCAATCGGCAATTTTGGCATTGCTTGCCTGTAAAATCTATTAAAATAGGCTTGTTGACTAGTTTTGCATATGCTAATCCTTTATCAAAATCTTCAAAAGAAATAATATTGTGAGGACCATAAACAGCATCTTTGTTAGGTAAAGGTGCCAAGTTTTTTTGTTGAGTTGCATTTTTTAAACTATAGGTTTCTGGCGGAGCAAAAGCGCTAATTAATTTTACAGGTGATCCAAAAAGTCCGGTTGTTAAATATACAGCAAATCCAAAACTAATTATTCCTAAAATTATTCTAGAAACTGATATTTTTTCGTTCGGGTTATCGTGCGGAAATTTAATTTTTCCGAATAAATAAATTGCCATTGCCGCGAAAATTATAATCCAAATGATGATAAAGAATTCTCGCAATAGCCAATGTAAATCTAAACCAATATCAGCATTTGAAAGAAATTTAAAGGCAAATGCCAATTCAATGAAACCAAAAACAACTTTCACAGTGTTCAACCAACCGCCTGATTTTGGTAAATTGCCCAACATATTTGGTGCCAATGCAAAGAACATAAACGGCAATGCTAATCCAATTCCAAAACCAAACATTGCTAAGGTTAAAATTTTCGCTCCGCCATCCGATTGTAATGAAGTCCCGAAAACAAAACCTAACGCAGGTCCAATACAGGAAAACGAAACGATTATTAACGTTAAAGCCATAAAAAAGATACCTAATAATCCACCAGAATTAGAGGCATTATCTACTTTATTTGAAAGTTTATTTGGCATTGTGATTTCATAATATCCAAAAAATGATAATGCAAAATATACGAAAATCAAGAAAAAGAATATATTTACATATACATTTGTAGATATCTCAGAGAAAATTCCGCTACTTATTCCTTCTAAAAGATGAAACGGAAGTGTGATTAAAACGCAAATTGAAACAATACAAAAACCATAAAAAATTGCATTAAATCGTCCTTTTGATTTATTGGCAGCTTGTTTTAAAAAGAAACTAACAGTCATAGGTATCATTGGGAAAATACAAGGCGTAATGGTTGCTAAAAGCCCTCCAAAAACTGCTAAAATAAATAGTGACCAAATACTTTTTTGGGTTTCATTATTGGTTGTTTTATTTTGAGAATTTGTTGCAACTACGGTAGTTTTAGTTGATGATTCTAAATCTTTCGAAGTTGCTTTGATAGTTTTTATTTCTATTTCAGATGATTTAATATTTGAAAAAACTACTTTTGTACTGTCGTTTGTTTGTTTTATTGGCAAATCAAAAACAAAACTTTTATTATCATTTATACAAGCATCTTTGCAAGCTTGATATTCTATGTTTAAAAATACTTTTGTGTTTTTGGGATTTTTAATTTTTATTTTTTGACTTACCGAAAATGACTTTTCAAAGTAATATTCATCAACCCCAAAAACATCATTAAATTCTTTTTTGTAGGTACTTTCAGCTGCTTTTCCTACCAAAATGAAATTTCCTTTTTGATTTTTAAAAGTTAAAACTAATGGCAAGGGTCCATCATTTGGAGTAAATTGTGAATAAACGTGCCAACCGTTTTCAATTGAAGCATTTAATATTAAATTAAATTCGGTTTCAGAAACTTTTTCAACCGAATTTTTCCATTTTACAGGTTGTTTTAATTGTGCATTTGCATTGAAAATCAATACTATAAATGCAAAAAATGAGAAAAGTTTTTTTATCATTACTGTGTGCTTATTTTTAATATTTTTTTGGTATCGTTACTCACTTTAAAACGTTCGTCTAATCGATGATTTATTATCCAAACTATTTTATTATCAGAACATAAAAGCCACGTTTTTTTTTTATCAAGCAACGAAATTTTTTCGTCTTTAAAAAACTTACTTACTTTTTTACTTCCTTTCATCCCAAATGGAAAAAATATATCGGCTTCATTGTATTTTCTAATAATTAACGGAAATTTTAATTTATTTTCATCAACAAATATACTACTTGAATCTGTTTGCAAAATGTCTGTTACATTACAAAAGTTAATTTTTAAGGGAATTTTAACTTCCAATTGATTTTTTTCAACAAAGTATTCTTCAAAATCTTCATTTTCACTTTTCAAATAAAGAATTAGGTAATTTCTATTTTTCATTAAAACATAATCATCGGAATATACTTTTTTTCCGGTTTGAGAGTTTATTAAATCATAAATATCTGCCCAAGCAGTAAAATTATATTTTTTAAAAATTTGATATAAATAGGATTTGTAGTTTGTATAATGAGTCAGTTTTTCAATATCGAGATACAATCCATTTTCTTTTTTTTCACAAATCAAATCTATCATTACTTGAACCGCATCATCTGCTAATTTTGATGTTTCGGTTAAATATGTTTGTGTTTTTTGAAACGAATTTAAAAAATCATCATTGTAAACTTTTAGTTGGGGAACTAAGATGTGACGAATATTATTGCGTAAATATTTTTCACTTTCATTACTGGAATCTTCTCTCCAAATAATTTTATTTTTTTTTGCATACGCATCAATTTCCAATCTCGAAAATGGCAATAACGGCCGAACTATATTATCATTAATTTCTGGAATTCCCATCAATCCTTTAATACCAGTTCCTCGAGTAAGGTTAATAATAAAAGTTTCCAACGAATCATCTAAATGATGAGCTGTGAGTAAATAATCGAAATTTTGAACTACTTTTTGTTCTTGAAACCAGTTGTATCTTAATTCGCGTGCGGCCATTTGAATAGATATTTTTTTTTGATTGGCATACTTTTCAGTTTCAAAACAGGTGTGAACAAAACGAATATTTTTTTTAGTAAAATAATTCAATAAAAAATCCAAATCGTTATCACTTTCAGCACCTCGCAATTGAAAATTACAGTGTAAAATTGCGTAATTATAACCTGTTTTATCAAATAAATCGGACAAAACCATACTATCAATTCCGCCACTAACTGCTATATATACTTTACTTTTTTTTAAAAAAGAAAAATTATCCTCAAGATGTTTTTTAAATTTTTCTATCATAATTATTTAATTTAAAACTTGCACCATTGCCTCAGCTTTTAACAAACACTCTTCATATTCTGCTTCAATTTTAGATTTTGAAGTTATGGCACTACCTACCGAAAATGAAAGGTATTTATTTTCAGAATTGTATAAAATGCTTCGAATTACTACATTAAAATCGAAATCGCCGTTTGGGTTAAAATAACCAACAGTGCCACTATACAATCCTCGCTTGGTTTCTTCAAGTTCTTCAATTATTTTCATTGCAGAAATTTTTGGTGCTCCAGTCATACTTCCCATCGGAAAAGAAGTTTGTAAAATAGCAACTGGTGAAACCGTATTTTCGACATTTGAAACTACTGTTGAAACTAATTGATGTACTTGTTTAAAAGAATATATTTTACACAACTCTTCAACTTTCACCGATCCTTTTGTGGCAGTTTTAGATAAATCATGTCTAACTAAGTCAACAATCATTATGTTTTCGGAACGTTCTTTTGGATTATTTGCCAATTCTAATTTCGATTTTTCGTCTAAATTTGAATTCAAAAAGCGTTTTGAAGTTCCTTTTATAGGTTGCGAAATTACCTTTAAAGCTTCTTTTTTTAAATAACGTTCGGGCGAAGCACAAAGTAAATAATTACTATTATTTTTAAAAAAACTTGCCATTGGAGTTTCAGTTATTTTTGATAATTTTTTATAAATTTCTAATGGATTTATTGATGCATTTTCTGCATAAAATTCCATACAAAAATTGGCTTCATAAATATCGCCACGATTAACATAATTAAGCATTTTTGAAACTTTTTCAAAATAACTTTCTTTTGAAATTCGTTGTTTAATTTCAATTTTATCCGATTTAGAAAAATGGAATTCAAAATTTAAAATTTGAATATAATCAGCCTCAATTTCATCATCACAAAAATTCAAATATTGAATTTCGAGCTGGTTTTTTTTAAACAAAAATAATTTTTTAGGTTGAAAAAAAAACAAATCTGGAAAATTTAATCCATCGTAATTTGTTGATTTTAAATTTTCAATATCATTTTTTAATTCGAAAGATAAATACCCAAAAAGCCAATCTTTTGTTCGACTTTGGTATTCGTGTAAATCAGAAAAAGCATTTGTAAAATCAGTCTTTAAAGATGTAAATCCATCTAAAGCAAGTATAAAATCATAATCTGAATAATTTTGATTCAGATTTGATTTTGAATTAGAATCTAAAAAAACAACTTCACGAAATTGTTGTGACCAATTTAGTAATTGATTTTTAAAAATTTCAAAATTAGGAATTGTTTTTAAAACGCTTGTTCTCAACTGTTTTTTTATAAGAATTCAAAATTACGATAAAAAATATTCTTCTTAATTACTAAATCAATTTTTTTTGGCACGATTTTTAGATGCAGTATTTTATATAAATTTCTTAATAAATTACTTATTTGATACTAAATTACTATTTAAATCTCATTTTTTAAACTTTAACCCTTAAATAGTATTTTTTATGCAAACAATTCCCAAAATTAGTTGTGCCGTTTTGCTTTTAACAATGGCTTATTCTTGTAAACAAGCCGAAACGACAACAGATTCTGAAAATGAGACTTCAGAAAAGTCCGCCAATAATGCTTCGGTTTCTTCATTGGCTGCAAAAGTCAAAAATGGCGACACGAGAAAAGTTATTCGAACAGCAGATTTAAAAATGAAAGTAAAAGATGTTACAAAAAGCACTTATGTAATTGAAAATGTGATAAATAAATTTGGTGGGTTTGTAACATTTACCGATTTGAAAAGCATAGTTAATGACAAACAAGAAACCCGAGTTAGCCAAGATAGTATTTTAGAAACTACGAAATATACAGTTGAAAACGACATTGTAATTCGAGTTCCGAACACAAAATTGGACACGATTTTACAATCTTTGCGAAAGGAAATTGATTTTTTAGATTCTCGAAAAATTACTCAAGAAGATGTTTCGTTGCAACTTTTGACAAATAAAATGCAGCAAAGCAGAAGTGTAACTACCGAAAAACGAATTGAAAAAGCAATTGACACTAAAGGTAAAAAGCTAAATCAAGTAATTGATGCCGAGGAAAAATTGGCATCAAAAAAAGAGGAAAACGACACTAAAACTATTGAAAATTTATCGTTGAACGATAAAGTAAATTTTAGTACAATAAACATTTCATTGTATCAACGAGAAATGATTAAAAACGAGTTGTATGCTAGCGAAAAAAACATTGATAAATACCGACCACATTTGGGTTCACAAATTGTAGATTCTTTAAAAACTGGTTGGTTTATGTTTGAAGAAATTATAGCTTTTTTAGTGCAACTTTGGGCACTTTTTTTAATTGGATTTTTGGTTTGGTTTGGATACAAAAAGTTTATAAAAAAGTAGGAATGTTTTGAATTTAAAAAGCTAATTTTTATAATTAAAAATTAGCTTTTTGTTTATTTAAATGATTTGTAGGGTCAAAATTTATTTATTGAGAGTATAAATTTAAATGCCAACAATAAAGTACAATTTTTTTTATACATGCAAAGCCCTATTTCCAGTGGCTGCTAAAGCGGCTTCTTTAATAGCTTCGGCAAATGTTGGGT
>JAYUFJ010000114.1:0-6065 GCA_043738775.1 Flavobacterium sp.
GTGAGGATTCAAACTTCCCATTACCTGAATTATGTATTTTGCTGCTTTATTACGTTCCAAATCATCCACAATTTCAGTAGCTTGATCTATCAATTTTTGCAAATGACGCCCGTATTCCGGAATTATCAAGTACGGTCGCTCAGCGTTGTATTCCAAATTAAAAACAACATCGTGAGCATTCTCTTTTATATATTTATCTACCATAATTAAAACGAAATAATTCCTTCTATTGAAGCAACTTGTAAGTATTTTTCAATCACTTTATCTGGGCTTTGCATCATTACATTAATAGAAACACTTGTGAATTTTGCGGTTTTCGATTGTTTAGTTACAATCACTGCACCCATATTATTAAACGTATTTTCAACTAAATTTATTTTTTCAACATCAGTCGGCACTATAAATTTATATAAATATTCAGACGGCCAAGAAGAAGTGTTGTTTAAATTCTCTTTCAGCCGAATGTAAAATTCTTCGGTCTTTTTATCCATTGCAATTTTTAAAGTAAAAAGCAAATATACAATTTAGAATTTAGAATTTGAAATTTAGGTTTCTATTTTTTTTGAAGCAGTAACTTTTGGTTTATTAATCAACATTGTTCCCGCTTTCCACTGTATCCTCGCTTGAAAAAAGCGAGGGATGTCGTTCCCATCGGGGCTAACTATATTTTATGTTTATCTATAAATACTCAAAAATCTAAAATAAACCCAACTAAAATAGCAAAACTTAATTACTTTCAATAAATTCGCATTTTATAAAAACTACCATTTGAAAAAAGAAATTATAGTAATCATTGGCGGTCCAGGCACCGGAAAATCAACCCTAATTGAAGCATTGATTAATAAAGGATATTGTTGCTATCCTGAAATTTCACGAGAAGTAACATTAGAGGCAAAAAAACAAGGCATCGACCAATTGTTTCTCGAAAAACCATTACTTTTTAGCGAAATGCTTTTAAAAGGTCGCGTTAAACAGTTCGAAAACGCTTTAAACGAACCCCACGAAATTGTTTTTATCGACCGTGGCATTCCCGATGTAATTGCCTACATGGACTTTATTGGTGACAATTACCCCGAATTATTCGATATAGCCTGTCAAGAAAATAAATACACAAAAACATTTATTTTACCGCCTTGGCAAGAAATTTATGTTAGTGATTCCGAGCGGTACGAAAATTTTGAACAAGCCCAATTAATTTACAATCATTTAGTTATAACCTATAAAAAATATGGATATGATTTAATCGAAGTTGCAAAAAATTCCGTTGAAAATCGTGTTGATTTTATTTTAAAGTCGATAAAAAAATAAATTACAACTAAAAATTTATATATTTTAAAGTACAACAATTAACAAATACCATTTTTGACTCCATTAGAAATTTTAAAAAAGTACTGGAAACACGAAGCTTTTCGAAAACCTCAAGATGAAATAATTGAATCGGTTTTAAAAGGCAACGATACTTTTGCTTTAATGCCAACTGGAGGTGGAAAATCAATTTGTTTTCAAATACCAGCGTTAATTAATGATGGAATTTGTTTGGTAATTTCACCACTTGTTGCTTTGATGAAAGATCAAGTAAATCAATTGCAAAAACTTGAAATTAAAGCCATTGCTTTAACAGGTGGCATTTCGATTGAAGAAACTTCAAATTTACTCGATAATTGTGAATTTGGGAATTACAAGTTTTTATATATCTCGCCCGAGCGATTACAAAACGAATGGATTCTAGACCGAATTAAAAACTTAAAAATAAATTTAATTGCAAGTGACGAAGCACATTGCGTATCGCAATGGGGACACGATTTTCGTCCGGCTTATTTAAAAATTGCTATTTTAAAAGTACATTTTACCAAAACCCCTTTTATTGCTTTAACTGCATCGGCAACCATGCGAGTTCAAAATGATTTAATTGAACAATTAAAATTAAAAAATTGTGCCATTTTTACGAAATCGTTCGAGCGTAAAAATTTGAGTTATATGGTATATGAAACCGAAGACAAAATGCAATTGATTAATCAAATTCTTCAAAAAAACCAACAACCTTCAATTATATACGTACGAAATAGAAAATCGTGTAGCGATACCGTGAAACAATTACAATCGTTTGGTTTTAAAGCAACTTTTTATCACGGCGGACTTTCAACCCAAGATAAAAACAACCAAATGGAACTTTGGATGAACGAAAAAGTACAAGTTATGGTAGCTACAAACGCATTTGGAATGGGAATTGACAAAGCCAATGTAAAAACTGTAATACACATTCAATTGCCCGAAAATTTAGAAAATTATTATCAAGAAGCAGGTAGGGCTGGGCGTAACGGCGAAAAAGCATTCGCTGTTTTATTAACAAATTCGTCCGATTTAATTCATTCTACAAATATTTTTGATTCAAACCTAGTCGAAAAATCTTTTTTAAATTTGGTATTTGTAAAATTATGTAACTTTTTTCAAATTGCATATGGCGAAGGCTTAGACGAGCAATTTAATTTCAATATTAATCAATTTTGTGCAAAATATAGTTTACCAATTTTAAAAGTATACAACGCTTTACAATTTTTAGACAGACAGGGAATTTTAACTTTATCTCAAGAATTTTCAGAAAAAATAGCCTTACAATTCATTATATCCTCTAAAGAAGTCTTAAGGTATATTAGCTTAAATCCAAAAAACGACGAAATTATAACAACTATATTGCGAACCTATTCGGGCATTTACGAAATGATGCTACCAATTAATGTTGTTTTAATTGCCAATAAATCGAATGTAAGTGAAAAGGAAGTTTTATCGGTTTTAAATCAACTTTACGAAAAAAAAATTATAAATTTAAATGCAAAAAACAACGATTCTTCAATTACTTTTAACGAAATTCGTGAAGACGAACGAACAATAAATCGTATTTCAAAACATTTACTGGCTCAAAACGAATTGAAAAAAGCACAATTTGATTCAGTATTGCATTATATAAAAGAAAAAAAATGCAAGAATAAATTGTTACTTAACTATTTTGGAGAACAAATAAAAACCGATTGTGGAGTTTGTTCCTACTGTATTCATACTAAAAAACAACCAAAATTCGATGTTTTATTATCGAATAAAATTATAAAATTAATACAAGTAGAATCTTTAAATTCAAGAGCTTTACAAATGTTAACCAAATGTACAAAAGATGATTTAATAATTACTTTAAAGCAACTTTTGGAAGACAATATTATTTCAATTAACCCCAACAATACTTATTCAATTATATAATAATGAACAATTTACGCATCGTTTTTATGGGAACTCCCGATTTTGCTGTCGGAATTTTAAATACAATTATTAATGCCAATTACAATGTAATTGGAGTAATAACTGCAGCCGACAAACCAGCTGGTCGAGGGCAAAAAGTAAAATATTCGGCAATTAAAGAATATGCACTTAAAAACAACCTAACTATTTTACAACCAACAAATTTAAAAGACGAAACTTTTTTAAATGAACTAAAAACTTTAAATGCCAATTTGCAAATAGTTGTAGCATTTAGAATGTTACCCGAAATAGTATGGAAAATGCCCGAACTAGGAACTTTTAACCTTCATGCTTCGTTGTTGCCAAATTATCGTGGTGCTGCACCCATAAACTGGGCAATTATAAATGGTGAAAACAATACGGGCGTAACAACCTTTTTTATTGACGATAAAATAGATACTGGCGCAATGATTTTAAGTTCTGAAATTGAAATTCTAGAAAATGAAAATGCCGGAGAATTGCACGATAAATTAATGATTTTAGGTAGCTCAACTGTTATAGACACATTAAAACTAATAGAAAAAGGTACTGTTGAAACTAAAATTCAAATAAATTCGGATGAAATTAAAACTGCTCATAAATTAGTTAAAGACAACTGTAAAATTGATTTTACAAAATCGGGTAATCAAATTTATAATTTAATTCGAGGTTTATCGCCTTATCCTTGCGCTTGGTGTTTTTTTAAAGACGAAAATAATGAGTTTAATGTAAAAATTTATGAAGCAAAATTTCAATTAGAAGCTCATTCAATCTCGATTGGTACAGTTGTTTCAACAAAAAAAGAATTAAAAATTGCCATTAAAAACGGTTTTATTGAAATATTAAGTATTCAATTTCCTGGAAAAAAGAAAATGAAAGCGACAGACTTACTCAACGGAATGACATTTTCTCAACAAACAATGGCTTTTTAAGGTTTTATACAGCCTTAAATATCAACAAAACCATATAGTTATTAACAAAATGTTCTGTTTTTAGGGTTTTTGCTTGTTTAATTGATAAATACTTTTAAATTTGTTTTTTTAAATTCTTTAACCAACATTAATAACAAAATTATGAACAAATCAGAATTAATTGATGCAATTGCTGCAGATGCAGGAATTTCAAAAGTTGCTGCTAAATTAGCATTAGAATCATTTTTAGGAAACGTAGGCGGAACTTTGAAAAAAGGTGGTAGAGTTTCTTTAGTAGGTTTTGGTTCTTGGTCAGTTTCTAAAAGAGAAGCTAGAGACGGAAGAAACCCTCAAACTGGAGCAACAATCAAAATTGCTGCTAAAAATGTAGTTAAATTTAAAGCAGGTGCAGACTTAGAAGGTTCTGTAAACTAAAACTTGTTTTTTATTAATATAAAAACCATTCGCCAAAGTGAATGGTTTTTTTTTTTAAATAATTGTAGTGTAAGAAAAAAAATTGTATTTTTATTAAAAATAAAGTTTTATGATAACCGACAAACTTAAAAAAGGAATGTTATTATTAGCTGAGCCTTCAATATTAACTGATACATCATTTAATAGAGCTGTTATTTTACTTGCCGATTATAATGACGAAGGCTCTGTGGGATTTATTTTAAATAAGCCATTAAAACATTCATTAAATGATTTAATTCCCGAGATAAATTCCAATTTTGTAATTTATAATGGCGGCCCAGTTGAGCAAGATAACTTGTACTTTATTCATACTGTTCCTGAATTAATTACGGGTAGCTTAGAAATATCAAATGGTATTTATTGGGGAGGCAATTTTGAATTGACCAAAAACTTAATCAATCAAGATAAAATTGATAAAAATTGTATTCGTTTCTTCTTGGGATATACTGGTTGGGGTGTTAACCAATTAGAAAAAGAACTTGAAATTAATACTTGGGTTATTACAAATAATAATTTAAGAACCAATTTACTTAAAAAGGCATCAAGCAAATTTTGGAAAGAAAAAATTGCCGAATTGGGTGGTGATTATTTAATTTGGAGTAATGCACCAGAAAATCCAATTTTAAATTAGTTCGTTTAATTTTAAAAGCAATTTATTTGACAATTCAGTTTTAAATTCTTTTTTACGATATTTAGTTATTGGTAGTACACCAGAAATAATATTGGTTATAAACAACTCATCGGCTTTTTGCAAATCAAAAGGTGATATTGATTGTTCCAAAATTTCTAAATTTTCTAATTTTTTTGCTAAATTTAATATTTGTTTACGGACAATTCCGTTTAAGCAACCATCGGATAATGGCGGGGTTATTAGATTGTTATTCATTAACATAAATAAATTTCCGTTTAAGGCTTCAACTACATTTTTTTCGTTGTTTAATAAAATACAATTCTGAAAACCATTTTCATCCGCATAAATGCTTCCAGTAATATTAATCATTTTGTTGGTAATTTTAATGGTAGAAAGCAATTGTTTTGATATAAAAAAATCTTTATACAATTCAACCTCGTAATCAGAATTTAAAATTTGATATTGTTTATTATCCAATTTTGAAACCTGAATTAAATAAGAAATATTTCGAGTTTTTGGCAAATAAAACCCACCATCATTTCTAAAAACAGTAAAACGAACTCGAGCAGATTCAAGACAACCATTCACTTTAGCTAAATTTAAAATGGATTCCTCCAAAAATTCTAAAGTGAAATTTACTGGAATGTGCATTCTTACAATTCGCATCGAAGACATTAAACGGAAATAATGATCTTCAAAAAATAAAATTCTATTGTTTACAATTTTTAAAGTTTCAAAAACCCCGTCGCCATATAAAAAAGAACGATTTGAATTTGAAAGTA
>JAYUFJ010000115.1:0-2158 GCA_043738775.1 Flavobacterium sp.
ACCGAAAATTCGCCTGGTTCTGAAACAAAATCAACTCGTTTAAAATTGTATTCGAACAAAACTTCGTTTATAAAATCAATCGAAATTTTGTCGTTTAAACTAACTTTAAAAGTGTTTTTTTCTAATTCTTTTTTAGTGACAACTTTTTCAAAAATTGCTTCGGAATACGAAACAATTATAGACGGTTTTTGACGAGAATTTATTCTATTTAAAACCTCGGCACGAAGCAAAATGTTTGCATTATCAACTTCTTCCAGATGATATGGACGACGAAATGATGCTGGATAAAACAAAACATCTTTGCTGTTAATCAACAATTCTAAATCGTTTAAATAATATGCAGCCTCCTCTTTATCGTTAAAAAGTAACAACAACGGCAGTTCAATTTTTTCGAAAAGTGCTTGAATTATAAATGACAACGACGAGCCAACCAAACCTTTAGCATTGGTTTTTGAATCGCGTTGTAAAATGGCATTGCAAAGCATGTTAACTTTTGCCGATTTTTGAAAACTAGAAATTACTTGTGAATTACTCAACTTTTTTTATTGAATTGGAATTGAAGAATCAGGAATGGCTCTCGAAGTATCTTTTATTTTAATGTAATCAGGTTCGCCTGACTCTCGGGGAATTAAGGACCGACGCACAATTTCTTCCATTTGCCGTTCCAAAGCAATAATTTCGATGTTGATATCAGCAATCAATGGAATTATTTTTTGATCTTGAATTTGATTCAAATGAATAAATAAATCTAATGTTTTTATTTTTGTAGTAACAGCCGTTATACGACTTTTAACTTGAGGATTATTAAATTGCGATGGGATATTGTTGTTTAAATCTATTACTTTTTTACTTAAAGCAGCTGCTTTTTTTTGAAAAGCTCCAATAGAACTTTTAGGTTTTTGATTAATTTCGGTTAAAAAAGCCCGCCATTCTATCCAACCATTTATTTTTAATTGGGTTGTTGACTCAATGGGTTTTATAGCAAAAATCCAACCTTTGCTGATTTTGTTAAAAACAACTTCCTTTTTTTTTGCTTCTTTTTGCTGTTCTATTACTCGAATATCGGTATCGTTTTTACACGATATAAAACTTGTAAAAAAAAGCAAAAGGTACATAATTTTAAATTTCATTTTACCTATATAATTGAATACAAAAATACAAAAGTCGAACGAATACTAAATTTTTTTTAGGAAATGTTTTTGAAATGAATTTTAATAATGAGGCTACAATTTACGAAAACGTTATATTTGTAAAATCAAAATTTCAACTTTATGACAACCAAAATATTAATTATAGGCGCTTGCGGACAAATTGGAACCGAGTTAACTGCCAAATTAAGAGCTGTTTACGGAAATGATAATGTAATAGCATCCGACATAAGGAAGTTAAATAATGACATTGTAAACAACGGTATTTTTGAAGTTGTAAACGCTTTGGATTACAATCAAATTGAGCATTTAATTGAAAAATATCAAATCACAGATGTTTATTTAATGGCAGCTTTGTTGTCGGCTACAGCCGAAAAAAATCCGGCTTTTGCTTGGGATTTGAATATGAATTCGTTGTTTCACGTTTTAAATTTAGCTAAAGCAAAAAAAATAAAAAAAATATTTTGGCCTTCAAGCATTGCTGTTTTTGGACCAACAACTCCAAGAGAAAAAACGCCACAATACACAATTATGGAGCCGTCAACAGTTTATGGAATTAGTAAACAAACAGGTGAACGATGGTGTGAATATTACTACAATCAATATGGTGTAGATGTTCGAAGTATTCGCTATCCTGGATTAATTAGTTGGAGTACCGAACCTGGTGGCGGAACTACTGATTATGCTGTTGATATTTATCATAAAGCAATTACCGAAGGTAAATTTACTTCGTTTTTAAGCGAAAATACTGCTTTACCAATGATGTATATGGACGATGCAATTAAAGCAACAATTCAAATTATGCAAACTGATGCAGAAAAAGTTAAAATAAGATCGTCGTATAATTTATCGGCAATGAGTTTTACTCCAAAAGAAATTGCCGAAGAAATCAAGAAACGCTATGCAACTTTTGAAATTAATTACGAACCCGATTTTCGTCAAAAAATTGCTGATTCATGGCCTGCAAGTATTAATGATACTTGTGCACGTGAAGATTGGGGTTGGAAAAA
>JAYUFJ010000116.1:0-2157 GCA_043738775.1 Flavobacterium sp.
CCATCGCCTGCCATTGCTACAATTTTTCCTTCGGATTGTAATCGCTTTATTTCGTTTAATTTGTCTTCGGGTAAACAACTTGCTTTGTAGGATGATAAATTTAATTCATCGGCAACTGCTTTGGCTGTATTTACATTGTCGCCAGTAAGCATAATTACTTCAACTTCTATTCTCATCAGTTCTTTTATGGCAGTTGCACTTGATGTTTTTATTGCATCGGTAATAGACACAAAACCAACTCCAACGCCATCAACAGCGATGTAAGAAACTGTTTTTCCTAGTTTTTGTTCGGCTATAATTTTGTTTTCTAAATCATCAGAAATCGTTGTTTTGACTTGTTCCATTAATTTTTTATTTCCTAATGCTACTTTTTTATTGGTTACTGTTCCTGTAACTCCTTTTCCTGCAATGGCTTCAAAATCTTTTACTTTTATTAAAGCAATATTTTTTGTTTTAGCATAATTTACAACTGCTTGTGCTAATGGATGTTCACTATATTGATTTAATGATGCGATGTTTTGCAACAAAGTATCTTCTTCATTATTTGAAGAATATATTTTTTCTACTGATGGTTTTCCTTCGGTTAATGTTCCTGTTTTATCGGTTATAAGAACATTTACTTTATTCATATTTTCTAATGCTTCGGCATTTTTTATCAAAACTCCCGATTGTGCGCCTTTGCCCACGCCAACCATTACAGACATTGGAGTTGCCAAACCCAACGCACAAGGACAAGCAATTATTAAAACTGCAATTGCATTTATAAATCCGTAAACCAATGAAGATTCTGGACCAAATTTCGCCCAAACAAAAAAAGTTATTACCGAAATAATCACTACAATTGGCACAAAATATTTGGCTATACTATCGGCTAATTTTTGAATTGGTGCTTTAGATCGACTGGCATCATTTACCATTTTTACAATTTGCGAAAGCAAGGTTTCCGAACCTACTTTTTCGGCAATCATTACAAAGGATTTGTTACCGTTTATAGTTCCAGCAATCACATTATCGGCTGCCTTTTTATCGACTGGAATGGGTTCGCCAGTAATCATTGCTTCGTCAATGCTACTTTCTCCATCGGTAATTTTTCCGTCAACTGGAATTTTATCTCCAGGTTTTACTCGCAATAAATCGCCTTTTTTAATGTCGTGAATGGAAATTATTTTATCGTTTCCGTCTATTACTAAAGTGGCTTCGGTTGGTGCTAGTTTTAATAATTCTTTGATTGCTCCGCTGGTTCGACTATGTGCTTTGGCTTCTAATAATTGCCCTAATAAAACCAATGTTAGAATTACTGTTGTGGCTTCAAAATATAAAAAGACAGCTCCAGTTTCGGTTTTGAATTCGTTGGGAAAAATACTAGGAAAAAACATTCCGACTAAACTAAATAAAAACGCAACTCCAGTTCCAAGACCAATAAGAGTAATCATATTCAAATTCCAAGTAATTATGGATTTATATGCACGTACAAAAAACATCCAACCCGCATAAAAAACTACAGGAAGCGACAGTATAAATTGAACCCAATTCCATTTTTCCGCCTCCATTATTTTGACTAACGGATTGTTTGGAATCATTTCTATCATAGCAATAGTAAAAATAGGAACGGTAAAAACCAAAGCGATTTTCATTTTTTTGAGTAAATCTTTATATGTTTTTTCTTCATCAGAATCGCTAGGATTCAGAGGAACTAATTCCATTCCGCATATAGGACACGAACCCGAATGGTCTGAAATAATTTCGGGATGCATTGGACAAGTAAATTGTGTTTTGGAATTGTCAATAGTGTTCATTAGAAGTCATTTATAGATAAAAATATCGAATATTAATTAGTTAAAAATAGTGTTAATCTAAAGATGTATTGTTACAGGTTTATTATTTTAAGTTTTATAATTCATAGAAAAAAAAGTATAACCAAAACCTGCGAATTTCATAACTTTTCTATCTTTTTGTATAACAAAAAAATGCTTTAAGATTATCAAATTTGTAATGTTCTAAATCAGAAAAAACAACAAATTATGTATCATATTTCAATTATTTCATCAAGCATTCGAACGGAACGAAAAAGTCATAATGTTGCACTTTATTTTCAACATTATTTGAACGAAAATAGACTGGCAACTGTCGAAATCTTGGATTTGGCTTCCTATAATT
>JAYUFJ010000117.1:0-2157 GCA_043738775.1 Flavobacterium sp.
AATTAAAGTACCAAGTGGCAAAATTAAATGGATTGATGTACATGCTGTGCCTCAAAAAAGACCTGATGGAACGATAGTTTTTTACGGCTTTTTTAATGATATTACAGCAATTAAAATGCTAGAATTTGAAAATTTAAAATCACAAGAACAATTAAAAAATCTTACAAATAATATTAAGGGAGCTCTAACTCAATTTAAAATTGGGGCCAACTTAAAAATTTCTTGGGAATACTTATCCAAAGGAGTCGAAGAAATTTATGAAATGGACTTTGATTTTATTAAAAAAAATCCAAAAAAATTCGAATCTTTAATTGATAGTTTTCATTTAAAAAACATAAAAAATGAGTTTAAAAAAGCAATTTCTACCAAATCGGCGTTTACTTATCAACATCAAATTACTACTCCAAGTGGAAAACGAAAATGGGTAGAAATTAATTCGCATCCAATTGAAAATCAAGACAAATCAATTACTTGGTATGGATTTGATATTGATATTACTGATAAAAAAGAAATTGAACTTGAAAACAAAAAAAGTATTGATTTAATTTCAAATCTCACCAACAATATTAACGGATTAATTGCACAAATTAGATTTAAAGATAGTAAAACTCTTATTTGGGAATTTGTAAGTAAAGGAATAGAAAACCTTTATGAAGTAGATGCTAGTTTTGTATATAAAAATCCGAATGGATTAAGAAAAATGATTGTAAAAAATAAATTAACAGAAATAAGCAATCTTTTAGAACTTTCTTATAAAAACAACATTCCATTAAATTATGAACATCAAATTAAAACTCCAAGCGGAAAAATTAAATGGATTAAGGTAAATGCTGTTCCAACTAAACAATTAAACGGCGATGTACTTTGGCACAGTTTTCACGAGGACATTTCCGAAAAAAAAGAAATTGAATTTGAAAATCTAAAAGTTCAAGAACAATTAAAAAACTTAACCGATAATTTAGATGGTGCACTATCTCAACTTCGTGTGTTTAATGACGGAACCATAAAATGGGAATATATGAGTACCAAAATTGAAAATATTTATGAATTTTCATTTCAAGATGCTCAAAAAAACCCATTTTTAATTCGAGATATGGTTTCAAAGGATACCGTTATACTAATGAAACAAGAATTTGAAAAATCTACAACAAAATTAATCCCATACCAAACTCAAATTCAAATAATAACTAAAAGTGGAGCGTATAAATGGGTACAAGTAAATGCTTTGCCTCAAAAACAAGCGGACAATACAATTTTAATGCATGGTTACCATCGTGATATTACAAGTTTAAAAAAACTGGAACTTGAAGCTCAAATTGCAAAACAAAAAATTTATGAAACTGCCGATTTTATAACTAACTTAACCAACAACATTGACGGGATGCTAACGCAAGCTCGTGTTTACGAAAACAATAATTTCGAAATGGAATTTGTTAGTAAAGGAATTGAATATATTTATGAAATAACTGCCGAAGAATTTGAAAATGATAAATTTGCATTGCAAAAAACTTTATTACCAGAATACGATGCATTAGTTACTCAAACTATGAATAATGCCAATGAAACTCAATTGCCAATTAATATGGTTTATCAAATAAAAACAAAAACCGGTAAGCAAAAATGGGTCGAGGTAAATTCGTATCCCAAAAAAACAAATGATAATTGTGTCGTTTGGTATGGTTTTCATTTGGATGTTACCGATAAAAAAAACTTAGAAATTGCTCAAAAAAAATCGGAATTAAAAATAGTTGAAAGCGAACGGTTTTTAAAAAACATCACTAATAATTTACAAGGAATGTTAACAACGGCTCGAATTGACAGTTTAGAAGCCTATCATTTAGAATACGTTTCTAAAGGCATAGAAGCACTTTATGAAATAACTTTTAAAGAGTTTAAAAAAGATAATAAAAAATTATTAAATCAAATTCACGAGAAAGATTTAAAAAGTACCCAAAATCAAATGGATTATGCAATTAAAAATACAACACCAATGTTTTTGCAGTACCGAATTGTTACTCCATCGGGAAAAACAAAGTGGATTGAAGTTAGTTCTTATCCTCAAAAACAAGTCGACGGAAGTGTTATTTGGTATGGTTTTCATTCGGACATAACACAAACTAAAAAACTAGAAATTGATAATTTAATTAATGAAGAAAA
>JAYUFJ010000118.1:0-2153 GCA_043738775.1 Flavobacterium sp.
GTGGCGTATGATATTCGTAAACCACCTTGATTTCCAGGTCGAGAACCAGTTAAAACAGAAAATCCGTTGGCATTACCTTCAAAATCTATTAAATCTTGCCATTCTTTTTCGGAAAGTGAATTTTTAAACTTTTGACCTTTACCAATTGAAAAATATTCTCCAATTGCTTTTTCGCCAGAATGTCCAAAAGGCGGATTTCCGATATCGTGTGCTAAAGATGCTGCTGCAATTATTGCTCCAAAATCATTCGCTTGATATCCGTGAATTTCTTTTAACGATGGATATTTTTCAATAATTTGTTTGCCAACCAACCTTCCCAATGATCGTCCAACCACTGAAACTTCTAAACTATGTGTTAATCGAGTATGAACGAAATCGGTTTTTGATAAAGGTATTACTTGAGTTTTATCTTGCAAACTTCTAAAAGCAGCTGAAAAAATAATTCTATCATAATCAACATCGAATCCTAAACGGGTTTCATCTTGCTCACTTCGTAAACGTTTGCCTTTGTCGCCTTGGCGTTTTAATGATAGTAATTGTTCCCAGTTCATTTAATATTTGATTACTGATTTACGATTTTTTGATTTAAAAAAATATTTCGTTAAAAATATTATATATTTATAACACTTGTAGCATCACTCTTTTTCGTTTGCCAAAAAGAAATTTCTAGATTTTTTTGGGTATTGATTGTAGCTTTTATCACTTGGATTGGCAATTGATGTTTTTAAATTCACTTCGTCACCAAGCTTGAACCCGTTACTTTCGGTATATTTATAATCGAGTAAATAGATGCCACAAAAATAATTTCCTTCAGCATCTTTTTCTATAATTCCTGTATATATTCCTTTTTGTTTTAGCATTTTATATTCTTTTTTTTTCAAAGATAAGAAAAAATGTTTTTAAGGTAATAACAGCTTACCTATCAATACTACAATTACTAAACATTTTTAAAATTTATTGCCTATTTAAAATTTATTGCCAAACAAGAACAACTAAATTTATTAAAGGAGGTGTTTTGTACTCTAAATATTTTATAGTTTAAGATACATCTTAATTAAGTTAAATCGCCTCTTGACCGTCAACTTAAATTTTATATAAAATTAATTTTAAAACCATAGAGCTCACTATTTCATTAAAAGATTTACTTGACTTAAAATATTAATATTGAATTGATATTGATAAATTAGTAATTTACTTGGTGTATTAATAATTAACTTTAATATAAACTAAATTCACATTATTTTATAAGTCATCAGTTTTTTGTAAAAAATTAGCTTTTTTAAAATATTCGACATAAAAATAAATAGAACTAGACTTTAATAAATGTTACAAAAGGGAACGAGAAATAAAAAACCGCCAATTTCTCAAAAGGCGGTTCATCTTTAAATTCAAAAAAATTATTGCAATTCATTCATTTTAAATGTATCCATAAAAGCGGTAGTATAATCACCTTCTACATATTTTGGCTCATCCATTAATTGTCTGTGAAATGGTATTGTTGTTTTAATTCCTTCAATAACAAATTCATCTAAGGCACGTTTCATTTTGTTGATAGCTTCTTGTCGAGTTTGCGCTGTAGTTATTAATTTTGCAATCATTGAATCGTAATTTGGAGGTATAGTATAACCCGCATAAACGTGAGTATCCAATCGTACACCGTGTCCGCCTGGAGCGTGCAAAGTAGTAATTTTTCCTGGTGATGGTCGGAAATCATTGTATGGATCTTCGGCATTAATTCTACATTCAATAGCATGTAAATTCGGAAAATAATTTTTACCAGAAATAGGAATTCCTGCAGCAACCATAATTTGTTCTCGAATTAAATCATAATCTATTACTTGCTCTGTTATTGGATGTTCCACCTGAATTCGTGTATTCATTTCCATAAAATAGAAATTTCGGTGTTTGTCTACCAAAAACTCTACAGTTCCAGCCCCTTCGTATTTAATATATTCAGCGGCTTTAACAGCTGCTTCACCCATTTTATTACGCAATTCATCAGTCATAAATGGCGATGGAGTTTCTTCGGTCAATTTTTGATGACGGCGTTGCACCGAGCAATCTCTTTCTGATAAATGGCAGGCTTTACCATAAGAATCACCTACAACTTGAATTTCTATATGTCGAGGCTCTTCAATTAATTTTTCCAAATA
>JAYUFJ010000119.1:0-2148 GCA_043738775.1 Flavobacterium sp.
GCACTATGTATTCGAAAAGGCATCGGATTATCAACTGAAAAATTGAATAAAATTCTAAATATTGATGAGAAAAATCTTCAAGTAATTGTTGAACCAGCAGTTATTACCCAAGTTCTACGTGAAGCCGTCTCTGAAAAAGGATTGTTTTATCCACCGGATCCCAGTAGTCAAGGTAGTTGCTGGATTGGTGGAAATGTAGCTGAAAATGCTGGAGGTGCAAGAGCAGTAAAATACGGTGTTACGAAAGATTATGTGCTAAATTTAGAAGTTGTTTTAGCCAACGGAGAAGTTATTTGGACGGGCGCCAATACACTAAAAAACTCAACTGGATATAATTTAACGCAACTAATTGTTGGTAGCGAAGGTACATTGGGAGTAATAACCAAGATTGTTTTAAAATTAATTCCGAAAAATTCACATAATATTTTAATGCTGGTACCTTTTTTCAAAGCAAATCAAGCTTGCGAAGCAGTTTCTGCAATTTTTAGAGCCGGAATTGTTCCAAGTGCACTCGAATTTATGGAGCGTGACGCAATAGATTGGACCCTGAAATTTAATCCTAATATTTCTGTAAAAGTTAAAGATGATGTTCAAGCTCATTTACTAATAGAAGTTGATGGCAATTATCCGGATATTTTGATGCAAGAAGCCGAAAAAATTATGGAAGTTGTAGAGCAATTTGAAATCGATGAAATACTTTTTGCCGATACTGAAGATCAAAAAAATGCTCTTTGGAAATTGAGAAGAAGTGTTGCCGAAGCTGTAAAAGCGAATTCAATTTACAAAGAAGAAGACACAGTTGTACCAAGATATGAATTACCTAAATTGCTTGAAGGAATTAAAATAATTGGAAATAAATACGGTTTTAAATCGGTTTGTTATGGACATGCTGGCGACGGAAACCTTCATGTAAACATTATAAAAGGTGAAATGACCGATGAAAATTGGAACTTTGAAGTAACTAAAGGAATTCGCGAGATTTTCGAACTTACAGTTTCTTTAAAAGGAACCCTTTCGGGTGAGCACGGTATAGGTTTGGTTCAAAAAAACTATATGGATATTGCATTTTCAAAAACACATCTTGAGCTAATGGAAAGAATAAAATTTGTTTTCGATCCAAATAATATTTTAAATCCTGGTAAAATTTTTCCAGATGAGTTTTAAAAAAAGGCACTAATTTTAAATTTGTGCCTTTATTAATTAATCTCTTTTCGGAGTATTTTTCTTTTCTCGCTTTTCAGCAGCTTTTTCTTTAGCTGTTTTTAATGGTTCTTTTTTAGCTGCTTTTTGAGTGTCTCTTCCTTTGGCCATTGTTTTATATTTTTAAAATTAAATTTCTTGTTGTAAATATAAAATAAATTTTCAATTAACACTATTTTCAAGCTTATCATATTTATTATGAATATATAAAATTAAAACACCAAGCAAAACTGCAATTACAGTAACAATTATATTTAAAATACCTTCGATGGTAAACGATAATTTGATTAAAATAGTTGAAATTATAAATCCAGAATTTCTAATTACTTGATGAAATTTATCAGTATGTAAAAATGAAAATAACAACAATAAAACATCTATTAAAATTAAAATAGTAAAAAATTCATCAAAAAAAATTTTGTTCGTATTTTTTATAGAAATCTCGTGTATGTTTATGGAATAAAAACTTTCATAAATCCAAAAACTAAAATTGTAAATGGCTAAAATTAAAAAAATTGGAACCAAAATAGTAGCAATTATTTTTTTTAATTTTATAAACTTTTGAACTTCATTAGAAATTTCAACTTTTGGTTTAAAATCAACAATTTTGTAAAACAAATAAATTAAATAAAATAAAATTATAACTGCAACAACATCATAAATAAATAAAAGATCATCTTTTTTATTGAACCAATTGACTGTGAATTCAAGTTTATATAAGTCTTTAAAAATTCTACGAATTATTATTAACGTAATAATTTCATATTGTTTTCCAATGTATTTAGTTGTTGATTTAGGTAAATAATAAACCAGTAAGTAAGCTTCATATAGTAAAACAAATGAAAAGGGTGTATAAATGGCAACCATTGGATTTTTTAGTAAACCTGAAAAATCATTTAAATAAATAATATTCAAATCGACTAAACCAATTAAAGATAAATGTATTAA
>JAYUFJ010000120.1:0-2143 GCA_043738775.1 Flavobacterium sp.
AAAAAAGGAACGCCATCTAATGCTACACCTATTACACCCATTGGAGTAGCTGCGTGCGTAGTTGCAACTGAAGGATTTAAAGGTATTTTCAAGGTAATAGTCTGTGCCGTAATATTATTTGGAGCTCTAATAAATGCACCTCCTGTATAAGATGGGCTTGTAGCCGATGGCGTATAAGCTTCATATAAAGGATTAGTAGTAGCCCAATATGCACTTTTGTGGTCTGGTTGATCACTGGTCTTAATAGTAATAAAAGTACCATCAGATGTAATACTTGTAGCTCCATATATTTTTGAATAAACGGATGGAACACTAGTTGAAGAGTTCACTGGTAATGGTGAAGTGTTTAGTGATGAATCCTCAGATTTAGAACAGTTAAAAAACGACATTGCAATCGTCATAATAAATACTTTGTAAAAATGTTTTTTTGTTTTCATAATAGTTAAATTTATATTTAGACTTTTCTTTTATAAAATGGTTTAATCAGGTTTTTAAATATTTCTGCCAACGTCTCGTGGCTTGGCGTCAGTTGGGGATTTGGTTAGCCAAATGTATAAATTAATGACCGAACTTCCAAGTACAAAACCAACTTAAAAGTTTGCCTAAAACCCCAATTGCGCCAAACCGCTGTTGTGTGTAGTGCCTTTATTTATAATGTTTTATAATTTTACTTTTATTCCACCGTTCAATATAAATCCGTCGGTTGGTGTGTAAACTTCTCTAAATTGTGGATTTTGAATTGTTCCTGAATACATAGTTTCATATCTCGATTGTCGGCTGTCTAAAAAGTTTTCAAGGTTTAAAAACAAACTAAAATATTTGAATTTATATTCGCTAGAAATTCCCATAACCCAATAATCTCTTACTTTTTCGTTGTTTGTCAGAAATTGATTTCCAACATAAAACACTTCGTACGCAATTCTCAATTTTTCATCCCATTCATACATTAAGTTTGCATTAATTCTGTGTTTTGCGGTTAATGGATTTATGGTTGAAATATTATTAAAGTTTCGTTTTGCATCAATGAATGTGTAGCCAATGTAACAAGAAATATCCTCAAAACGCAGTTTTATATTTGTTTCAAAACCTTTAGTTTCAATGTTTCCGTTTGCATTTTCAAAAGCAAAATTTGTTGAAAAAGGTATAGGATTTAGAATTAATGGATTTCTGATAATTGTATAAAAAAACATTTGATTTATTGCAAATTTCACTTCCTCAAAAAACGTAGTTTTATAATTTACATCTGTATTTAATCCATAAGATTTTTCAGGATTTACTTTTGAAAAATCTAATGAACTGACGTTTTGAAATGCTTTTTCTTCTGTTTCTTCAGAAAAAACAGTTGGTGTTTTATAACCTAATCCACCACCAAATCTTGATGTTATTTTGTCGTTAATTTTGTACAGCAGTGAAACTCTTGGTAAAACAAAAACATTATTTCGGTTTGTAAAATCTAAACGTAAACCGCTTTCTAAAATAATTTTATCATTTACAATAAGATTATTCTGTGCAAAAAATCCTAAAGCGGAATTTGTATAGTCCAACTTGTCTAAAATCAAATTTGTTTGCTTAAAATTATCAGAAATTAAAGTCGCTCCCAAATTCCATTCAGATTTTTCGTTTGGAATTAAGTAGTTTATTTCGGTAAAAGTAGCAATTTGATTACCTTCAAAATTATAAGATTGTCTTTCAATTTTTCGATTGAAATATCCAATACTATTTTTTACCGTTAATATGTTTTTGTTATCAAATATTCTTTCAAATTTTGCTTGTGTTGAATAACGATTGCTATTATTTCGTTCAAAAAAAGTGTTATTTGTATTTGGTTTGTCATTTATAACCACCATATCGCCACCAATTCTTTTTTCAAAACTAGTATTTATGCCTAAACTTACATTGGTATTTTGGTTTGGATAATAGAAAAATTTAGGATTAAATGAAAAACGGTTAAATTTTGGAATATCTGAAAAACCGTCGTTGTTTGCATCGTATGCCTTTTGTGAATTATTAGAAGCATAAATTGTTAGTCCCGATTTTTTATATTTCTCAGCGTAAAAACCACTTAAATCTAACGCTTGCGTTTGGTTTATATTTGCTAAAAAAGAGATTTCTCTTTTTTCAATTGGTTCTTTTGTAATTAAAT
>JAYUFJ010000121.1:0-2141 GCA_043738775.1 Flavobacterium sp.
TTTAATCAACTACTTTTATTTAGGTGTTGAAAATATTAATGAACAAACAAAAATTGAATCAACTAATTTAAACAATTTTTTAAATATAAATTCAAATGAAATTGTAACTCAAAATGCTAACAATAAATTGTTTAACGTTGGAATTCAATCTAAAATTATAACTAAGTTTAAAAACCTTGATATTTCAAACTCTTTACATTTTGAATATAAAAAAGAAATTTTTAAAAATGATTTTATTGCAAACAGTTTAAATATTTTGCAGTATCAAAATGATATTAATTTACAACAAACAAGTTTTTTTCAAGAAAATACGCTTCGATATAATTTTTCAAAAAAAATAGATTTAACATCTAATTTAAATTTTCAAAATTCTAGACTTGAATATAATTCAATAGATAAAAGTTTGTTTCTATTAAACCCATCAATTTTTTTAAATTTTAAAAAAACGGGATTTGGTAATTTTTCTTTTTCGTTTACCGAAACAAACTCACTGCCAGAAATTAACCAGTTAACTACAAATTTTCAATTAACTGATTATCGTAGTTTTACTCGCGGAACTAATTTTCAAAACAATTTAAAAAACCAAACTACTAGCTTTAATTATATTTATTTTAATGACGAAAAACGTTTTTCTATAAATTCGGATGTATTTTATACTAATTCTAAAATAATTTTTAATTCATTAAGTAATTTAACTAATGACTTTAATTTTACAAGTTATATTCAATCTAATGGCGGTGAAAGTTATAATTTTAATTTTAGCTTTATTAATTATTTTAGAAAATTTAAAGTAGCTTCAAAAATAGAAACTATCAATAACTGGACCTCTACACCTATAAATGTTAACTCAACTGGATTTTCAACGGCAAATAATTATTCAAATTCAATAAAATATTCCGCAATTACATATTTTAAATTGCCTATAAATTTTGATGGCGGTTTTTCATACAATTACAATCAGTCACTATTTGAAAACAAAAAAACTAACAATATAACTAAAGATTTTTTTTTTAATATTAATTCAACTATTATGAAAATTATTGTTGTTGAGTGCAATAATTCAATGTATTTTTTTAATAATCAAATTTATTCTTTTAATAATTTAATTTTAAATGTTAATCCACAAAAAAGTAGGTTATCTTATCGATTAATTTTCAATAACATATTAAACGAAAATAAATACACTTTTATATCTTTAAATAATTATACTTTTTATCAATCAAGCGTAGCGCTTGTACCAAGGTATTTGTTGTTTACGGCTAAATATAGGTTTTAATTAATCAACCCTGTCAGGGTTTCAAACCCTGATAGGGTTAGTAAATTGTAGTACATTTTCGTGTAACTTCGAGTAATTTTGGAATTTGAAAAAGTTAGTTTTTTGAATTTTTATTAAATATCAAAAATTATAATGGCTAATTGAAAATTAAAATTTTTAATTATTTGTACCCGAGTTTAGAATATCTTCTTTATTACCAAAAAAAACATCATAATCTTCTTTAGTAGAATTTATATTATAATTATCTTTTTTTTGCCAAATCATACATCCAGTTTTTTGCCATACTACTGGAATGATAGGTGTTTTTACATTTGAATACTCTGCTAACCAAAGTGGATATTTTGAAAACTTTACATCATCTAGATATTTATTAGCGAAAGAATAATCTGTGTAAATAATTGGTATTCTGTGAGTTTTAACTTCTACCTTTTCAAGAAGTTTTATAACATCTTCTTTTAATTTTAAAACATTAACATCAGTTTTCGGCAAACTTAATTCTTCGATATCTATAATTAATGACATATCATTTTGTTCTAGATTATTTACTACTTCACAAAAATGATTCGCTTGATCAATAGGGTCATCTCCATAAATAAAAAAATGATAGGCACCTCTAATTTTATTTAATTTTTTTATTTCAATCCAATTGGTTTTAAAGTCAGAGTCAACAGATTTGTTTCCTTGAGTTGCTTTGCAAATTATAAAACTTATATTATCTTTAAGTGGAATTTCGGAAACTATGTTGCCATTCCAGTGAGAAACATCAATACCAAAGCATTCATTTTTTTCTTCAAATGAATTTTTTTGAGTTTCTTTTTTAATCGAAATGAGATTAAGTCTATTGTTTACTTTATCAATTTTGTTG
>JAYUFJ010000122.1:0-5977 GCA_043738775.1 Flavobacterium sp.
TTTCATTTTTTGATTGACGGTTTTTTTATGCTTTATTACGATTAGCTATATAAACACCTATTAAAATTACAAAGGCTCCAAAAA
Organism: Flavobacterium sp.; assembly: GCA_043738775.1. Classification (GTDB taxonomy): domain Bacteria; phylum Bacteroidota; class Bacteroidia; order Flavobacteriales; family Flavobacteriaceae; genus Flavobacterium. Next base: position 85 of record JAYUFJ010000122.1, read on the forward strand.
ATTGTAACAAAGTCAACATTTCGTTATCTAACAAACCCCAAAAAAAGGCAATTATAGGAATTAAATAGGTAACAGAAGTTGCAAAAACGGGCGATGAGATTTGAATTAATTTAAAAAAAATAATATTAGCAATTCCAGTACCCACAACACCTAAAATGGCAATAAAAAATAAACCGTGTTGAAAATTTGTTGATTGAATTTTTGAGACAAAATCGGTAAAAAACAATATTATTGATGCCGGAAATAAAAGCACCAAAAAATTTCCAGTAGTAATGCTTAAAGGTTTTACATCTGATAGAAATCGTTTTACTAAATTAACGTTTATTGCATAACAAATCGATGCTATAATAACCAAAATTGCATAATAATAGTTCTCTGAACCGGATTGTTTTCCGTTCAAGATTAAAATTGCAGTTCCAACAAGTCCAATAATAACTCCAATAAATTGATTTCGTTTTACAGACAAACCAAAAGCAATTGTACCTATAATCAAAGTGTTTAAAGGTGTTAATGAATTTAAAATTGAACATATTGAACTGCTAACTTTTGTTTCTGCAAGTGCGAATAAAAATGCAGGAACAAAGGTGCCAAAAAACGAGGTTAAAGCAATATATTTCCATTGAAATTGCTTTATGTTATAAATACTTTTAAACCCTATTAATAATAAAAACAAAGCCGAAAACACAATTCGTAACGCACCAAGTTGATAAGCCGTAAGACCGTTTTCGAGCCCTTTTTTTATTAAAATAAACGAACTTCCCCAAATTAGCGAAAGCACTAAAAGTAATATCCATTTTAATTGTTTAATTGGCATTTTATTTTTTTAAATTTATGATTATTTTATTAATTATCAATTATAAATTGTTGTAATTTTGATTTAAATATAAGTTAACGATGAAGTTTTTAAAATCATTTTTAGTATTAGTTACGTTATTATTTATGGTAATTGGTTGTAATTCAAAAACAGCAACTCCAAAAGTTACTACTTTTAAAATTTCGGGAATGATGTGTTCAATAGGTTGCGCTAAGACTATTGAAAATAAATTGTCAAAAACTATTGGTATTCAAAAGGCGACTATTGATTTTGATAAAAAATCGGCTGTTGTAAATTATGATTCTTCGGTTATTTCAACTGATAAAATTTCGCAACTTGTTCAAGAAACAGGCGATGGAAAAACTTATAAGGTTTCCAATTTGAAGTAAATCATTTCCATTTTAAAGTTTCCATTAATGTTTGCATATCATTTTTAACATAATCGGCAGCTGGCATAATAGAATCAAAATTAGGTTTTGCATAAAAATATACCGATCCTGTAACAAAATGCTTTATGCTGTCTGTCAAATAAAACTGTGCATTTGTAGCTGCATTTCCGTTTACTTGATAAAACATCCCATAAACTTTTTTATTTTTATTTAAAAAGGGTTGTTCCAAAATATCGTCGGCTTTAATTACGTGTTCGTATGTCAATTTTTGAGCGTCACGAAGTAATTTATTAATATCACCATTTACAGTTTTATAAGTTAAGTAAATGGTGGCTTTCATTTTGGGGTAATTTATTTCAAAACCACACAACTTATCTTCTTTTATAACCGCATTATTGTTCATGTTGAACGTAAATGGGCAGTGGTTTTCGAACGCTGTATATTGAGCAATTGGATATTCCAATCGAAGTTGGCTTGATGGTTTAGGCAAAGCATCATCTTTACAACTTGATAACAATGAAATTGTTATTGAAATAAAAAACAGATTTAATTTATTTTTCAACATTTAAAGTAACTTTAATTTGTTTTATGCGTTTTTTATCTAATTCCTCAATTAAAAAAACACAATTTTCAAAAATTATTTTTTGTTTCTTTTTAGGAAAATTACCTAAAACTTCTAAAATAAATCCAGCCAATGTTTCCGCCTCGCCTTTTTGATTTTCAAATAGTTGTTCGTCAACATCAACAATTCTATAAAAATCTTTTAAATTTATTTTACCTTCAAATAGATAATTATGAGTATCAATTTTTTGATAATTCAGGTTTTCATCATCAAATTCGTCACTTATATCACCTACAATTTCTTCAATTATATCTTCCAACGATACCAAACCAGATGTACCTCCATATTCATCAACCACAATTGCCAAATGACTTTTCATTGATTGAAAATCCTTTAATAAATTGTCGAGTTTTTTATTTTCGGGAACAAAAAATGGTTCTCGAATTAAAGTTTTCCAATCTAATTTTGTGTTTTGTATATACGGTATTAAATCTTTAACAAACAAAATACCTATAATAGTATCAATATTGTCTTTAAAAATTGGAATTCGTGAGTAGCCTTTTTCAACAATTTTTATATAAATATCTTCAAAAGGTTCCTCTATTTCTAATGCAAATATATCAATTCGGGGTCTCATTACTTGCTTTGTGTCCGTATTTCCGAATGAAACAATACCTTCTAAAATCTTTTGTTCTTCACTCGAAGTATCTTCTGTTGAGGTCAATTCCAAAGCCTGTGAAAGTTGATCAATAGAAAAATTATTTTTTTGTTTGCCTAATTTTTGTTGAATCCAAATAGTTAAACTTCGCATAGGTAAACTTATTGGGGATAAAATTTTATCTAAAATTGAAATTGGAAATGCAACAAAAGCTGCAAATTTAACATTGTTTCGGCTTGCATAAATTTTCGGAAGTACTTCGCCAAACAACAAAATTAAAAAGGTAACCAAAATCACTTCTACAATAAATTTTAAAATTGGCGATGCTATTGTTGAAAATAATTTATCTAACGAAAAGGAAAATAATAAAACAATTGCAATATGTAAAAAGTTATTGGCTATTAAAATGGTTGCTAATAATTTTTTGGGTTTTGACAATAAGCTTTCAATTATATTTGATTTTGAAGCATCTATAATAAACAACTCTTTTAAATTTTTTGGTGAAAGTGAAAACAAAGCTACCTCTGAAGCAGCAACCATTGCACAACAAAAAAGTAGAACGGTTATACCTATTAATCCGAAAATTAAATCGGTATTTAAATTTGAAATGAATATAAAACTGGGATCAGGATCCAAAATTAAAAAAATTAGTTAAACAAATTTAAAATGGTAAATCGTTGATAGGTTTACCATCATTTTGAGGGTCAAAGGTACTGTTTTTTGATTCAACAATTGCATTTTGTTTGTTGCCTTCGTATTCTTTTTTGGTATTTAAAAATGTAAATTCGGTTACTTGAATTTCGTGGGCGTATTTTGTTGAGCCATCTTCAGCTTGCCATTGCCTTGATTTTATTCGTCCTTCAATGTAAATTTTATCTCCTTTTGATAAGTATTTTTCACATATTTCAGCAGCTTTATTTTTAACTACCAAATTGTGCCATTCGGTTGATGTAACTTTTTCGCCCGACATTTTATTGATATAAACTTCGTTGGTTGCCAATGAAAATCGTCCAATGCAGTTGCCTCCTTCAAAATAGTGCATTTTCACTTCATCGCCCAAATGCCCAATTAATAGTACTTTATTTAAGGTTCCAGCCATTTTTTAAATTCCTTTTATCAAATTTAGTGATTATTTTAAATAGTTTTTTAAAAAATTAAAAATAACAATTGGGAAAGGCATTTTTTTTGCGTTTTCAATCGAAATTCCGTTTTCTAAATCATCTAAAATTGTAACCTCGTAAAAATTAATATGTAAATGTTGATGCGATAATTTATGCTTTATCAATTTATTGTTATGTAAAGTAATTGCTACAATTTTTTTATCGAAATATTTAGAATGAATAATTTTTGACACCGTTTCTAATGTTTCTTCTTTGTCCAATTCAATTACCGGAAATTCATATAAATTTTGCCAAATTCCTTTTTCAGTTCGCTTTTTTAAAACAGTGTTTTCTTTTTTATCTCTAAAAATTAAATAATTAAAATAGCGGTTTGTGACTTTGGTTTTCTTTAATTTCACAGGTAATTCGGTTACTTTTTTCTTTTGTAAAGCCAAGCAGCTGTTGTTAAAAATACAAATTTCACAATTCGGTTTTTTGGGCTTACATTGTAAGGATCCAAACTCCATAATCGCTTGATTAAAAAGGGCAGGATTTTTTTCAGGAATTAATTCCTTGGCCAATGCAGTAAATTCTTTTTTGGCTGTCGATGATGAAATATCTGTAATTACATCAAAATATCTTGCCAAAACCCTAAAAACATTTCCGTCAACAACAGGAACAACTTCATTGTATGCGAACGATGCTATAGCTGCAGCAGTATATTCACCAACCCCCTTTAAATTCAGTAAATCAGTATAATTTTTTGGAAAAATTCCATTTAGTTCATAAGCAATATATTTTGCAGTTTTATGTAAATTTCGAGCTCTTGAATAATATCCTAAACCTTGCCAAAGTTTTAAAACTTGTTCTTCCGAAGCGTTTGCTAAATCAAAAACAGTCGGGAAAGCAGTTGTAAAAGCTTGATAATAAGGAGTTCCTTGTGCTACACGAGTTTGTTGTAGCATAATTTCCGACAGCCAAATTTTGTAAGGATTGGTTGTATTTCGCCAAGGTAAATCACGTTTGTGTTGTAAATACCATTGTAGTAATGAGTTAGAAAATTCCATAAAATATATTGGTTCACAAAAGTAATTGATTTATTGCATTAAATTTTAATCAATTATACTTGAAATATTGGTTTTTTAATTACTATATTTGCAAACTCAAAAAAATACACAAATTAAAATACATATTAAAATGACGAAAGCAGACATCGTAGCGAAAATTTCTGATAAAAAAGGGTTAGAAAAAATGGACGTCCAAGCCGTTGTAGAGGCATTTATGGAAGAAGTTAAAGACTCTTTAGAAGGAGGAGACAACGTTTACTTAAGAGGATTTGGGAGTTTCATAATTAAAACTCGCGCAGAAAAAACAGGTAGAAACATTTCAAAAAATACTACAATAAAAATTCCTGCTCACAACATCCCAGCATTTAAACCTGCAAAAGTGTTTACAGAAGGAGTGAAAACAAAAACGGAAGTAGCCGTTTAAAAAAATTATTTATTAATCACTAAAAAACTTAATTATGCCAAGTGGTAAAAAAAGAAAAAGACATAAGGTAGCAACTCATAAACGTAAAAAACGTGCGAGAGCAAACCGTCACAAAAAGAAAAAGTAGTTTTAAACTACTTTTTTGTTTTTAAAAGTTCATTGAAATTAGAAAAAGTTTACAGTACACCAACATCAGTTTACAGTTGTTATCAATTAAAAACTGCATCTTGAAAACTATATACTTTTTCACTGGGTAATTCCTGTAAAATTATTGTTTAATCCATCCTTACTATTAAATTGACGATTTAAGATTTTAAATTTAAGATTTTTAACAATCTAAGATTTAAAATTAAATATCTAAAATAAAAGTTTGGATAAAAATTTACATTATGCACAAAGAACTAGTAATTAGATCTAGCGAAGATGCTGTAGATTTTGCCTTATTAAAAGATGGAAAACTAATTGAATTACATAAAGAAGAAGTAAAAGTAAACAAGTTTTTAGTTGGTGATATTTTTATTGCCAAAATTAGAAAACCTGTTGCCGGATTAAATGCTGCTTTTGTAAACGTAGGCTTCGAAAAAGATGCTTTTTTACATTATCATGATTTAGGTCCACAATTACTTTCCTATTTAAAATTCATAAAACTTGTAAGCGCAGGTAAAATAAAAGATTTCTCCCTTAAAAACTTTCAGTTTGAAAAAGAGATTGATAAAAATGGAGCTATAACCGATGTGTTAAGTGCCAATCAATCTGTTTTAGTGCAAGTGGTTAAAGAGCCAATATCAACCAAAGGCCCACGAATTAGTTCCGAACTTTCGTTTGCTGGCAGGTTTTTAGTTCTTGTCCCTTTTTCGGATCGAGTTTCTATTTCGCAAA
>JAYUFJ010000123.1:0-5974 GCA_043738775.1 Flavobacterium sp.
TTTTTTTTACTTTTAAAAATGATTTGAAATCAGCAAAATCCGAATCTGAAATTACCGGAATTTTAGTTCCTAAATTCGGATTTTTATAATAATATTCGGTAACATAATTGAATATTCCATCGTTTTTTTGCAGGGCTTCTGCAATAGAACTCAATTTAGAATCTGCCAACTCAATATCTGGTTGAATGCCACCGCCATCGAAAACAGTGCGCCCTTTTTTAGTTTTAAAAGCATTATATTTTGAAGCATCTGTTCGAACAGCTTTACCTTCTTTATCTTTATGCCAATAATCTAATGCTTGAATACATCTGCCCGAAGGAGTGAAATAGCGAGAAATAGTTACTTTTACTTGAACTCCATACGTTAAATCAATTGGTCGTTGAACAAGTCCTTTACCAAAACTTCGACTTCCAACAATTACTGCTCTATCTAAATCTTGTAATGCTCCTGAAACAATTTCGGATGCAGAAGCACTTTTTCCATCAACAATTATTGCAAGTGGAATCTCTAAATCAACAGGCTCTTTTGCGGTTTTATAGGTAACGTTGTATTTAATGTTTTTTGATTTAGTGGTAACTATAACTTCGCCTTTTGGAACAAATAAATTACAAATATTGACTGCTTCATTTAACAATCCGCCAGGATTTCCTCGTAAATCTAATATAATCCGCTCTGCTCCGCTAGCTTTTAGTTTTTCTAATGCATCTTTTGTTTCCGAAGAAGCTTTTTTGTTAAAAGCTGTTAGTACAATATACCCTGTTTTTGCATCTATCATAGAGAAAAAAGGAACTGCTTTTACTTCTATTTCGTCGAGAACTAATTGGGTTGTAAGTGTTTTTCCTTGTCGGATATAAGTTAAATCAATTTTTGTGTTTTTAGCTCCTTTTAATAATTGCGAAGCATCGTCTTTATAATCGGACATTAAAATATCACCAATCTTTATAATGGCATCACCGGCTTTCAAGCCCGCTTTATCGGCCGGAAAGTTTTTATAAGGCTCGTTAATTATAAGTTTGTCGTCTTTACGACTTATTTGGGCTCCAATTCCAGTGTATTCACCAGTATTGTTAATTCGAAATTTAATAACATCTTGTTCGGTAAAATAATTGGTGTACGGATCTAAATCGGCCAACATACTTTTTATAGATTTATCCATTAATTCCGATGGATTGACCTCATCAACATAATCACTATTGATTGTTTTATAAATGTTGGTAAAAATTTCTATTTGCTTTGCAATCTCAAAAAAATCACCACTAAAACTTGAGGCAATTAGTAAAAAAATTGCTGCAGTTAATGGAATTAAAATTCTTTTTTTAATAAATTTAGGCATTATTTCTAAGTTTTTTTTCTATATCTTTTTCGGATAAAGTAAATTAATAGTACTAAAATAAGAATAAATGGCCACATATAAACTATTCCAATAAACAAACTTGAAATACCATTAAAACCTGATAAGATGGCATTCCATATTTTATTACCAAATGACTTGGTTTCACCACTTTCGGAAGCAACAATTTTATAAAAATTAATTTCAATAGTACTTTGCGAAACTCTATTCTTTATGTATTTTAATCGCCCCTCTTTTGCTTCAATTTCTTCCCTAATTATTGAGATCTGACCCTCAATTTCAAGCATTTCGGATACTTTTGTAGCTTTTTTTAACAATTCTAAATACCGCTGTTCTAATACTTTTTTGGTTTTAATTCTTGAACTTACATCAACATATTCTTCGGTAACATCAGTTGATGTAATTTCTTTTCGATCAAAATAATTCACCCCCGATGTTGCGTCAGATAGAAATAAATCAAAGTTTTTACTTGGAATACGAATTGCTAAATTTCGATAAAGGGATTCATCATTTTTACCTTCTGAGTCGGATTGAATTATGCCATTATGTTTTTTTACAGAAGCTAAAACTTGTTTATAGGTTGATTCTAAATCGGAGGTTTCAAAACTTAAATTTGCATTTTTAATAATTTGAGGGTCAATTGTTTGGTCATCGGAGCTTTTTGGCACAGATGCATCATCAATCGAGGCAGCTGAATCGACAACCATTGCGGCGGTTTCATAATTATCCGATTTTTTATCTTTGTTGGGTAAACTTAATTGAATTGCCCTTGTTTCAGAGGTAGCCATTGAGTCATTGGCTTCTTTACATCCAAAAAAAGAAATTAAAATAACCAAAAATAAAATAAGCTTTTTCATACTAAAGTTTGTTTGTAATATCATAACGGGTAAATTGTTAAAATTAGTATTTCAAACTAAATTAAAACTTTAAATATTATTTTTTTCGTGCAAAATAAACTTCAAAAATTTATCGAACAATAGAATCGTTTTTTCATTAATTTCTTGGTACGAAAGACGCTCTTTGGTTTGGTAAAAAAACATAATGGAATACGAATTTTCTAATGAATCAAGTAACAAATGCTTGTTTAATCGATAACATTCACGAAGTACTCTTTTAAAATAATTTCGGTCAACTGCATTTTTAAAATGTTTTTTAGAAACTGAAACTCCAAATTTAAGCTTTTCAGAAATGTCAACTTTGTTTTCTATAAAAACTAGGCGAAGAGGAAATTTACCAACTGATTTTCCTTCTGTAAAAAGCAATTCAATGGTTTTTCGACTTTTAAGTTTTTCTGTTTTGGAATACTTAAAACGCTTAATTTGATCATTTTTGGTAGTTGAAATAGTCATTCAAATTATTTGTCGTTATAAATATTGTATACCATTTTTAAATCTTGATAATTAATGTAAAATTGCATTCTGTTTTCTTCATTTTTACGAGTAATTATCATAATCATACAAGGTGCTCCATTATTATCTTCGCACATAAAAGGAACAGTTTTATAGGTTTGAGTTTCAGTTATTTTTCCATAAGAAATGATGTTAAACAATTGAATTTGCTCGGAATTTATTATAAATCGATCTTTTTTACCGTCAAGTTCAATAATTACTTTTGCTTTTTTAAAATCAGTCCAACTGCCCCATTTTCCTTTCCTATCTTTTTCCATTATACTTAACGTATTGGTTTTAAAACGATAGGTTTGTGCAAACATTTTTTGAATAGAAACATTTAAAAAAAGAAATATAAAAAGGATCTTAAAAAATTGCATTGTATATAAATTTAATTACAAAAATAAGAATTGGTGATTTAATACTAAGTTATTAACTATTCTTTTATTTCATAAACATTGTTTTCGGGCTTAACATCTGCCATTAAATCGGATCCAATTGTTATTTTTTTGATGTTAGTTTTATTAATTACAAATTTATATGTTGGATTTCCCCAAGCCCAATCCGAAAGAACAGTCCTTTTGATTTCTGGGGTTTGATTTGGTTTTTCAAAGCTCATCATTCTTAACGGAATATAAAAATTTTCTTTAGTTCCGTCATAACATTCAACCGAAACATCAATTGGCATTGGCATTCTTCCTACTCTTTCCAATAAAATTGAAGTTAAATTATTTTCGTTGACAACGGCTTTAATAGAATAATCAATAGTATTTGTAGTTTTTGTCCAATCGGTTAAATACCAATCTAAATTGGCGCCTGAAACCCGTTCGGCAGTTCGTTTAATATCATTTGGCGTTGGGTGTTTAAATTTAAAATCATTAAAGTAACGCTTTAAGGTTAACATCAAATTATCTTTACCAATAACATATTGTAATTGCGAAAGAAATAATTCGCCTTTGCTGTAAGCAGAAATACTATAGCTTCTATTTTCATCATGACGGTCGGCGTGTGTGGTTTGAGGTAATTCTTTTCCAGAATTGGCAAGCATTAAATAACTTTTAATTGCTCCAGCAAAAGGATTTTCTACTTTTTTATCGGCAATTTCATTCATCCCTAAATCTTCAATAAACGACGTAAAGCCCTCATCCATCCAGTAATTTTTACTTTCGTTCGATGCTAAAATATGTTGAAACCAAGAATGTCCCATTTCGTGAGCAATAACACCAGTTAATCCGTTAATTGTGCCTTCGCCTAAAATTAAGGTACACATTGCATATTCCATTCCACCATCGCCACCTTGTATTATAGAGTATTGGTTATACGGATATTTACCCACAATTTTATTGTAATATTGCATTAACTGAACCGATAATGGCTCTACTTTTTTCCAATTATCAATAATTTTAGGGTTATTTTTATATAAAAAATGCAAAGTTGCTCCATTGGGAACTTGAACAACATCGTGTAAGTAATTTTTATCGGCAGCCCAGGTAAAGTCATGAACGTTAGGTGCTTTAAAGTTCCAAGTTAAAGTTTTTGTTTCAATTGGAATTATCACTTTAACACCTTTATCTTGGTAACCAAAACCTATTTTATTTGGGTTTTGAAGATAACCACTTCCGCCCAAAACATAATTTTTATCAATAGTAATTGCTACATCAAAGTCACCCCAAACACCGTGAAACTCTCTTGCAATATATGGGTCGGCGTGCCACCCTTCAAAATCAAATTCTGCCATTTTTGGATACCATTGACTCATTGAAAGTTCGACACCTTCCTTGTTGTTTCTACCTGAACGGCGTATTTGAATTGGAACTTGTCCTGCAAAATCAAGAGTAAAAGTGGTTGACTTGTTGGGTAAAAGAGGTTTTGACAAAATTACTTCTAAAATAGTTTCTACTTCCTTAGCTAATGTCGAAACACTGTCTTGTTTGAAATTTGAAATGTGTAAAAATCCAATTTCGTTTGGCTGTAACTTACTGATTCTGCTTTCGGTAATAGTTTTATCTCCATCTTTAGTTTTATTAACCATTCTTCCATCGGGATCTTTTATGGTTTGCAAACGCATATCCATTTCGCTTCCTGGTTGAAAAGCATTGTTGTACAAGTGATAAAACACTCGTTTTAAAGTGTCTTGCGAATTATTGGTGTAAATTAAGGTTTGTTTTCCGGTATAGTTATAATTGGAAACGTCCATTTTAACTTCCATTTTATAATCTACTTTTTGCTGCCAATAATTCGATTTTTGGGCGATTGATGGGGCGAAAATCAATATTAAAAGTAATTTTTTCATTTAATTTATTTTTTAAAGAGTAAGGTTCATTAAGTTAATTTTTGCTTAATGAACCTTATTTTATTATTTGTAAAATTAATTATTTTTTACTCATTTGTTCCGCCATTATTAAAGCATTGTAAGCGTTTACAATTTTACCCGATTTTGAGGCATTGGTAAATGGGCGGTTTTCTTTGGCTTCTCCTAATATTACCTCTGTAGTTAATGTAGTACCCGAATCCATAATAATATGTTTTACCTGTGAAGCCGTTAATGATGGATAATAGGATCGAATTAATGCTGCAACTCCTGCAACATTGGGTGATGCCATTGAGGTACCTTGTTCCATTTTATATTTATTGTTTGGCACAGTTGCGTAAATTTTCATTCCAGGTGCATAAATATCAACATTTTTAGAGCCAAAATTAGAAAAACTTGCTACTAATTTCGAACCACATTCGAAGTTTAAAGCCCCAATACACAAGTAATTATCTACAATTTCTGTGTTTTTATTTGGAGAATCTGTTGGATAAGTTGTTTCAACATCAATATCTTTACCATCATTTCCTGCTGCCGTAACTATTAAAACATCTTTACTTTCTGCATATTTTATTGCTTCCCAAACCCATTCTTTATGAGGTGAAAAATCTTTTCCAAAACTTCCGTTAATTACTTTTGCACCATTGTCAACGGCATAACGAATGCCTAATGCTATGTCTTTATCGGCTTCATCTCCATTGGGCACACAACGAACCGACATTATTACTGCGTTGGCACAAACGCCATCACTACCCAATTTGTTTCCTCTAATTTGAGCAATAATTCCTGCAACGTGCGTTCCGTGAAGTGCATCTTCTACATTTGGACCTTTAACATTACCGTTTCCATAAAATTTCATATCCATAGTGTCCGGATTATCACCTGTTTTTCGTCCTGTAAAGTTCACATTTAAATTGTAGTTAA
>JAYUFJ010000124.1:0-2129 GCA_043738775.1 Flavobacterium sp.
GTCTTTGTCATCTCGAATTTTATAGGCTCCGTTACCTATATATAAATTAACCTCATCAACATTGTTATTCCACCAATTCAATAACTTTCGATGTGAAGCTCTTTTATTTTCTAAACTCCAATACAATTGAGGTGCAATGTAATCAATCCATTTGTTTTTTGTCCAAACTTTGTTGTCGGCATACAAATCGTCAAAAGTGGTTTGCCCAGCACGAGAATCGGAACCCAAGGAATCAACATTGTTGTTTCGCCAAACTCCAAACGGACTAATTCCGAATTGTACTTTTGGTTTTAATTTTTTAATAGCAAAATGTACTTTTTTTACTAACGAGTCAACATTTGAACGTCGCCAATTGTCGATACTTTGGTCTTTTAAACCATTTTTTTTAAAAGATAAAGTATCGTTAAAAAATTCTTTGTCAATTTTATAGGGATAAAAATAGTCATCAAAATGAATAGCATCAATGTCGTAATTTTTTACTACTTCTTCAATTACTTTGGTCAAATGAGTTTGTACTTCGGGTAATCCTGGATTGTAATAAAATTTAGTTCCGTATTTAATCATCCAATCGTTGTGAGTAAAATAATCGTGTTTAGGACTTAAAATTTCGGTGTTTAAATCGAAAGTTGCTCTATATGGATTTAACCAAGCGTGAAACTCGAATCCTCGATTGTGTGTTTCGTTTATCATCCATTTTAAAAAATCTAAATTTTCGTTTAATGCAAGTCCTTCTTTACCGGTTAAGTATTTTGAAATTGGTGCCAATTCCGATGGATAAAAAGCATCGCCAGCAGTTCGAATTTGAACTAAAATGGAATTAAAGTTCATTTTTTTATAATGATCTAAAATGGCTATAAAATCGTTTTGTTTTTTTAATGTATTGTCTTCAGGGTTTTTTGGCCAATCAATATTTACTACTGTCGCTATCCAAACGCCTCTAAATTCTATTTTGGGTTTTTGAATTTCTTGTGCTTTGCAGTTGGTAAAAGTTGCAAAAAGTAAAAAAAAAAGTGTTCTTTTCATTTGATAATACTAATTTAAGATTGCAAAAATAAAAAATTAAAGCCTACAATATTGCTTGGGTAGGCTTTAATCGTAAAAATAACAAACTTAATTTATTTACAGTGATTTTTAGGAGTGTATTAATTGCTATTGCTCTCAATAGTATGGGAGTTTTGCTACCGAGTTAATTAAAACCTCAACCATATATTTTTGAACCTTTAATCAAAGTAAAATTAATTCAGAAAAAATAATAGATGTAATTGATTATTACAATTTGCATTCCAAAAGGAGCAAGATAAAACTAAACTTAGGCTTTTAAAAGTATAATATAACTGACTATTAACAAATTATTTAAAATAGTTTTTGAACAAGTAAGTGCGTTACTATTCTTTAAATAAGTCAATTGATTACATAGTGTTATAGACCAATTATCTATTACTGCTTAAAACTGGATTTGTATTTGGATTCGACACATTATTTGGTGGAGAATTCTTTAACAATTTAGGGTCAATTGGCTCGTTACTAGTAGTACACGAAATTAAACTAGTAAAAACTAAAAATAATAATAATAAATTTTTCATAATTTTTTTATTCAAAAATAATCATTTTTTTGGAACTCGAAGCAATAATAACAAACCAGCTATAAAAAAAATAGCTAAAAACACCAATGCATTTCGCATACTACCAGTAATTTGATCTATTAAGCCATAAATGGTCATCCCGATTACGATTCCTATTTTCTCTGAAACATCATAAAAACTAAAAAAAGATGCTGTATCATTGGTTTCTGGTAAAAATTTTGAGTATGTCGAACGTGATAAAGCTTGAATACCACCCATAACCAAACCTACAAAACCAGCTGTAATATAAAAATGAATAGGTAAAGTTACAAAATAAGCCATTATACATATAATTGTCCAAATTAAATTTACAGCTATCAATGTTGGTATATTACCAAACTTGTTAGAGGCTCTTGACGTTAAAAATGCACCAAGAACAGCAACCAATTGTATTAATAAGATACTAATAATCAATCCTTTTGTGCTTTCTTCGGGTGATGACCAAGCAATTTCTTGTTCACCAAAATAGGTAGCAATTAACATTACGGTTTGTACTGCCATACTGTA
>JAYUFJ010000125.1:0-2127 GCA_043738775.1 Flavobacterium sp.
GAAAAAAATTATTATTGTTGTTATTACCTTAATTTTTAATTTTTGCAATTCGCAAAAAGGCTTGGTAGCATATGGCTATGTTGAATCACTTGGGCTAGGTAATGCAAAAGGTATAGATTACAATTCAATACTATTGTTTGATAAAGATAATTCCTATTTTGTTACTTGTAAAATAGGTCTTGAAACACCCGAAAAAATTAATGGTTCGAAAGTTGTTGAAGAAGATGGAAAAGTGATAGCTGTTTTTAACGGAATAAGTGTAAGTGAAAATGGTAATCAAGTTTATTTTTCAAATAATAATAAAAAAATGTTTTCTACAATTAAGATTCACGACTTAATATTCGTTAACGATGGTACAATTAATATTAATTGGGAAATAAGAAAAGAAACTAAAACAATTGGAAAATTTATTTGTAATAAAGCTACAACCACTTTTCGAGGTCGGGAATATACTGCATGGTTTACCTTACAAATACCGGTTTCATATGGTCCGTGGAAATTAAATGGCTTACCTGGTTTAATATTGGAGGCTTACGATACAGATAAAAATATTTATTGGTATTTTAAAAATTTAGAATATCCATCAATCAATAAAGAAATTGTAAAAACAATTTCTGAAAACGAAACTAAAAATTATCTAGATTATTCAAATTTTATATTATTGGAGCAAAATAATAGAAAGAAACTTGAAGACAAAAATATTATTTTACATAGTAAATATCCAAGTGTAGAAGTTACTACACCAAAGTTTAATGAAATGTTTGTAGAATGTGAATAAAATTGAAAAATTTTTTATTTCTATGTTGCTATTGACTGTTTATTGTAACTATTCACAAAAAATAGTAATTAATGGTACCCTTAAAAATTTTCAAAACAAAGGCATTTATAATGCTTCTGTTTCAATTTTAAATGAAAATGATGACTTTTTAGGATATAAGTTCTCCGATATAGACGGATTGTTTTCAATAATTTTTGAACCACCAAAAAAAGGATCAATTAAAATTGAAATTTCGTGTTTGGGCTATAAAAAAATATCTCAAATTATTGATAGGACAAGTCAAAATCAAATTTATAAGTTAGAAGAAAGTATAGAATCATTAAATGAAGTAGTCATTGAAAGTGGAAAAAAAATTAAAATTGATCGTGACACTACTTATATCAAAGTAGCAAATTTTGGTAATAAAACCGAACAAACTGTTGAAGACATTTTAAAAAAATTGCCAGGTATTGTGGTGTTAAAAGATGGTTCAATAAAAGCACACGGTAAATATATTGATAAATTACTTGTTGAAGGAGAAGATATTTTCGATAAAAATTACAAATTACTATCAAAAAACTTAGACGCTAAAGTACTAGATGAGGTTCAAATACTTGATAATTTTGAAGATAATCCGATATTAAAAAAAATAAATAATTCGAATAAAGTAGCCATAAACCTAAAATTAAAAAAAGGGCTTACTAATGTTTGGTTTGGTAATATAAACCTAGGTAGCGGAGTCGTTTCTAGTAATCGCTGGAAAGAAAATGTTAATTTAGGATTATTAAAAAAGAAAATGAAACTTTTTTATTTTGCCGATTATAATAATTTAGGAGAAAAAGCTACGGACATAATAAAACCGAATAGTATAGAAACGTCAAATTTTGGTTCAAGTCGAATTGAATATAAAGCCAAAAATTTGTTTTTTATAGCCAACAACGAGATGCAATTTTTTAGTAAAACGCAAAGTATTTTTAACAATGGTTTTTTAAATTCGTTTAGTTTTACTTCAAAAATTAAAAAAAACCTAATTACTAGAGGTTTATTTTATTTTGCAGATGATAATCAATTTCAAAATTCTACTTCAATTACCAAATACAATTTATTGAATAATTCTGTTTTATTTACCGAAGATAATTTTTATACCAATAAAAATCGAGCTTCGGCAAGTGAAATAGAGTTTAAATATTCGCCAAACAATAAAAATTACTTTACTAACTTGTTTGTTTTAAAAAACAATCCAAATGTAAAGGCTAACCAACTTTTGTATAACAACGAGCCTTTAAATCAAATTACAAATACAAATGAAGTAACTATTTACAATCATTTTAATCATACTCGACAACTTACCGAAAAAACTGTTTTAATCA
>JAYUFJ010000126.1:0-5933 GCA_043738775.1 Flavobacterium sp.
TCGGGATTAAAGTTGGTTTTGTACTTGGAAGTTTGGTCTTTAATCCCGATAGCTATCGGGACATTTGGCTAACCAAATCCCCAACTGACGCCAAGCCACAAGACGTTAACTGTAACCAATCCAAAAAATAACGCAAAAGAAATTTAACTAAAAAATTGAAATCATAAACAATAAATAAACCGAAAATATGCAAATTAAAATTACACTGAAATTTGTTATACCATTTATTGCATTAACTTTCGTAATGTCTGAATTACACGAAATAGTTCATACAGCAGTTGGAAGAATTATTTGTGGATGTTGGGGAGAAAGAGATTTTAACGCTTGGGGGATTTGTGAAAGTTGTAAGAATATTGAATTTTCTTGGTTATCAACTTTAGCAGGACCAATTTTTACGTTCATAATAATTTGGATTGGTTCAAGTTATTTGAAATCTACAAATACTAACCAACAAAAATCTTTAGGAATAGCATTAATTTTCTCTAATGCGCCGTTTGCAAGAATTTTAAATCCTTTATTAACTTGCGGAGACGAAGTAACTTTAGTTTATAAATTTTTTGAAAGTTTAAATTTAGCAAGTTTCATTACGTTGAATATAATACTTTTAATTACAGTTTATCCAATGTACAAAGCATATAAAACTATCAAAAATAAACCAACAGGATATTTTATTTTATTTTTATTTGCGCCAGTTGCAATAATTTTATTAGTAATTTTAGTTGTACTGAACACAATATTGGCAAACGGAATATTATCAGAAACAGGAATTTTGGGTTCGCCAATAATTGTAAATGTTTGGAGTATTTTTGTTTTGACAATATTTATTATTTTCAGAAAAAATATTTATGAATTAGGAAAAGTTGAAAAAACAGAAATATATATAAAAAAATAAATTTTGGCTACAGTTAACAGCCGTTTGGCGCAATTGGGGTTTTAGGCTCCCGATAGCTATCGGGATTAAAGTTGGTTTTGTACTTGGAAGTTGGTTTTTAAATCGATACATTTGGCTAACAAAATCCCCAACTGCCGCCAAGCCACGAGACGTTGTGCGTCATTTTGACGCAAAATGTACTATTTCCATCAACAAAATGAATAATTAATAAAAAAAACAAATTTATATTAAGCTCGTTAATAAATTTTTAAAATTTTAAAGGCCAGTTTCTAGTAATTTTTGAACCGTTCATAATAATTTCTTTGGCAGAAATTGAAAATTGAATTTGCATAGGAGTTTTGTTGTCCGACATAAATATTTCATCATAAGAGATGCAATAGGCTTCGTTGAATTCAAATTCTCTCATTTTGGAAACAGCGTCCCTTCTAAAAAAAGTTATTTTACCGTTTTTTATTTGCGAATGGCTTGCCATCCAATCAAATAATAAGGTGCTTTTTGTTGATTCTACCAAAAGTCTAACATCACCTCCTTGAGGATTTGATGCTGGCTTTCCACTTTTATCGGTTTCTTGACGAATTGAACAATGAAACTCTAAAACATTCATTGTTTCTCCATCTATTTCGAGCTTTGCTAAAAAAGACATAAAAAATAGGTTTAAATTAGTATTAAAAATAAAACGTTAACTAACAACAAAGGGAAAGCGTAAACTGTCCCTTTTAATTGTTAATCAAAAATTAGAATGATTTAAACTGGCCACTCATTAACAATTGATCCTTCACCAATTGTTAGCTCACGAGCTGAAATTGTAAAAGTTTCTGTTAGAGGGTTTTCACCAGTTGAATCAAAGCTTTCGTTATACTTTACCATGTATGCTTCTTTAAAAAGCACTTCTTTTAATTTGGCATCAGTATCACGTTTAACGTACATAATTGAGCCATCTTTTCTGTCGAAATTGTTAGTCATCCATTCGTAAAAGAAAGAATCACCAGTAGATTCAATTGTCAGTGTAATAGCACCACCTCGTGTTACAGAAGACGGACGTCCAGTAGCATCAGTTTCTTGAAAAAGGTCGTAATGAGCTTTTAAAATTGTTAATTCTTTTCCGCCAACTTTTAATTTAGATTTAAATGACATAGTGATTTGTTTTTAATATTAATATTTTTACTAAAGTAGTTTTTTTAGTTGTAGGTATAAAACGAAAGAACATTTTTAACATTTTATTAACAAATCTAAAACTCAATTTTGTATGAATTTATTGAATTAAAAAAAACTTATTTTTTTATAAAATCTATCAATTGTCGAACAGCTAATGCTCTGTGGCTAATAGATGTTTTTTCTAATTTATCCATTTCAGCAAAAGTTGAAAAATAACCCAATGGTTGAAAAATTGGGTCATAACCAAAGCCCTGATTTCCTCTTTTTTCAAGGGTAATTTTACCATCAATAATTCCTGTAAAAAGCGTTTGATGTCCGTTTAAATTCAAGCAAATAACGGTCTTAAAATTAGCTTTTCTATTGGATTGATTTACTAAAAGTAATAATAATTTATTTACATTATCTTCATCATTTCGTTGCTCACCAGCAAATCTGGCAGAATGAACGCCTGGTTTTCCTTCTAAAAAATCAACTTCAATACCCGTATCGTCGGCAAAACAATTATAACCATATTTTTGAGTTATATAATTGGCTTTTAAAACAGCGTTTCCTTCGATTGTAGTAGCGTTTTCCTCAATTTCTTCTTCACAACCAATGTCTTTTAAACTTAAAATTTTGATTGTTTTGGGTAATAAAAGTTGAATCTCTGAAATTTTATTAAAATTATTTGAGGCGAAAACTAGTTCCATAAAGATATTTTTTTTACAAATGTAAAATAAAATTAACAAGGACAAGATTGTTTAAACTTAACAAATAATAATTTTATACTACCGTCTATTAAAAATTGAAAAAAGCAAATTTGGTTTATTGGTTTTTATTTAAAAAAAAATGTATTTTACTTCTAGGTTTTTAAACTCTATATGAGCTATGGCAATATATTTGCAGCAATACAATGCTATTTTATTGACATAAATAATTATTTTAAATATAATAAGGATTAAAATTTACGATAATAATTATTTTTACAATTTTGACTTTTGTAAGCCAAAATGTTTTCTATATTTGTTTTTTATAAGATTTCAAAAATGCACTCCAAGTTTTTATTCTTTTCATTTATATATGTATTTCTTTTTTTTAGTTGTAAAAAAACCGAAAAAAAAATAAAATTAAGTGTTTACAAATCCGATTTGATATACGCAATGCAACCTCGTGAAGATTCGCTACCTAAATTGTCGTTAACATATATTAAGCAAAAACAAAATGCAATTAATGTTTTTTTTTTAAAAAACTGGGGAAATGATTTTGAAAATGTAAGTTTTTTAATAGCTAAAAACGGACAAATTATTTTTGAAAAATACGAGGGTTTTTCCGATAAAGAAAATAATATTTTGAATTCACCAGAAACGCCTCTACATATTGCGTCTGTAAGTAAAGTTTTAACTGCAACAGCTATTTTAAAGTTAATTGATGCAAAAAAAATGAATTTAAATGATTCGTTGACAAAGTTTTTTCCGGAGTTTCCGTATAAAGATGTTACTGTTAAAACTCTTTTAAATCATCGAAGTGGAATACGAAAATATGGATATTTTGTAGATTTAAAAGGGGTTTGGGATAGAAAAAATACTTTAACAAATGAAGACATTTTAACTATTTTGGAAACTAAAAACATAAATCAAGAGTATAAAACTGATACTCATTTTAGTTATTGCAACACCAATTATGTTTTGTTGGCTTTAATTATCGAAAAAGTAACAGGAATGAAATATCGTGATGCAATGAAAAAAATAATTTTTTTACCTTTAAATATGAAAAATACATTTGTAGTTGACGAAACAACAGATCAAAAATTAGCTACACCATCATATAAAGGTAATTATAAAAAATTCGCTTTTGATTATTTAGACAATATATATGGTGACAAAAATATTTACTCAACTCCACGTGATTTAATGCAATTTGATTTGGCAAGAAATGCCCCTCATTTTATAAATAAAAACTTGTTAGACCAAGTATATAAAGGATATAGTTATGAAAGTAAAGGCACTAAAAATTATGGCTTAGGTATCAGAATGCACGAATGGGAAACGGGTCAAAAAATGTATTATCACAATGGTTGGTGGCACGGAAATACTTCATCCTACATTACTTTAAAAAAAGAAAATACAGTAATCATTGCTCTTTCAAATAAGTTTACCCATAAAACATATCAATTAAAACGATTGTCAGTATTGTTTGGTGATTATCCTTTTACAATTGAAAAAGATACAATTTCAACAGAATAATTTTAAAATAAAATTTTTGAAAAATTGGGTTTAAAATAATTAGACCCTTTTATAACCTTACCATCTTCGCGATATAATGGTTGCCCGCTTTCTCCTAATTTACTTAGGTTCGATCGGTGAATTTCATCAAAAACTTGTTCAATCTTGTCTTGTAATCCGTGCTCAATAATAGTACCACATAAAATGTAAAGCATATCGCCCAATGCATCTGCTATTTCAATAATGTCTTTGTTTTTAACTGCCTCCAAATATTCTTCATTTTCTTCTTTCATTAAGTTGTAACGAAGTAAATTTTTAGTTTCTCCTAAATCGTTTTTTAAAATTTCACTATATCCTAGTTTGTAAATAGTATGAAATTTTTTAACAGCATTAATTTGTTTTTGCATTTTATGAATTTTTAATGGTTGCAAATTACAAATTTTCATTTCAAATTTGTAATTTTGTAAAAAAAAATGTTTAGTAAAGGTCAATGGATTTTCGCCTCTTTTTTTGT
Organism: Flavobacterium sp.; assembly: GCA_043738775.1. Classification (GTDB taxonomy): domain Bacteria; phylum Bacteroidota; class Bacteroidia; order Flavobacteriales; family Flavobacteriaceae; genus Flavobacterium. The sequence continues at coordinate 4,763 of JAYUFJ010000126.1, forward strand.
AATTGCATTTGTATCAGCAACAATTTATTCGTACCGAAAAGATAAAAATTTGCATCAAAAATTCTATAAAGGAAGTTCTTGGATTTTGGTTGGATTTTTAGTTTTTATTGGATTATTATTTTTAATTAAAATTTATTTTAAACATTAAAAATCATTTTTTCAATAAATTTTTAAGATTATATTAACAAATCTAAAAAAAGTATTACTTTTACTTCGTAAATTTTCAATTTTTATGCGAATTCTTAAATATTTACTTTTAATTTTGTTGCTACTTTTTGTTGGCTTTTCGGTTTTTGTTTCTACGCAATCAGCTGATTTTAATTTGGTTAAAAGTAAGATTATAAAATCATCAAAAGTTACTGTTTTTAATTATGTCAATGATTTTAGTAATTGGAACAGTTTTATATCGTTAAACAATCCTTCAAAAAAATACAATTTTTCAACCGTTACCTCTGGTAAAGGAGCTATTATAGATTGGAGTTCACTTTCAGAATCTGGTAAAATTAAGAATGTTTCAATTGTAGAAAATGCTTCAATAAATCAATTAAAAGTTTTAAACGGTTCAAAATCTGCTACGAAATGGGAATTTAAAGATACTTTGGGATTTACTAAAGTTACCATAAAAAATCAAGGTAAAGTAGATTTTAAAACCAAAGTTTTGTCGTTCTTTAGTGGTGGTGTTTCAAAAGATGTTGGAAATCAAATGGAACTTGATTTAGAAAATTTAAATCGAACATTGAATGTAGAAATGAATGTTTATAATGTAAAAATAAATGGAATTGTTAAGCAAGACAGTATTTTTTATTTAAAAAAATCGGTAAATTGTTATGAAAAAAGTGTCCGCAAAAACAGCAAAATTATGTTTGTACAATTGCAAAAATATTTTGAAGAGAACGCAATTTCACCAAGTGGTAAACCTTTTTTAATTTACGAAAAACCAAATCCCGAAGTTGATTTAATTAATTTATCGGTTGCAATTCCGGTTAAAGACACTGTTATAGTTAAACCAAAAAGTGGTGTATATTTTAGTTATCTTAATAAATATACAGCTGTTAAAACTACTTTAAAAGGAGATTATTCTCATTTACAAAAAGCTTGGGAAGAAACAAATGATTATATTGTTAAAAAAAACATTATAAAAAACAAATTGGGTCGAATTATTGAAATTTAT
>JAYUFJ010000127.1:0-5923 GCA_043738775.1 Flavobacterium sp.
AACTTTTTTAAAAGGAAGTGCCACTTTTGGAGAGAGTGAAAATTTGAGACATTTAATTAAACAAAACGTTACTAAGGAAGAGTTTGAAACACTAAACAACCAAAATAAAAAATTAATTTTCACTGTATCAAATCTTACGCTCGACAAGACAGAATATATACACTCAAACCAATGCACTTATGATGATTTTTGTGATTGGGCTTGGATTTCATGCAACTATACTCCTTTTATGAGTTTGTTTACTAAAAACGGATTTCAATATGCCGATGGTGGATTCGGAAATTTTATTCCAATACTTTATGCTATCGAAAATGGTGCAACCGATATTGATGTGATTATTCTTGAAAGCGAGGAACCTGTAAAAATGAAAAATACAATAAATAAAGCATTTTCGTTATTGTTTAAAACATTTAAGTTCATGAACAATCAAAATTATATCAAAGATATTGTGATTGGAAAATTAGTTAGTATGGATAAAAAAATAAATATCAACTTCTATTTCACACCACGACAATTAACAGATAATCCACTCCATTTTGATACCGAACAAATGACACAATGGTGGAAAGAAGGTTACGAATATGCAAAATTGAAAATGCCTATTAGCTTTTGTCATATTCCAAGTTCGTAATCAAAAAATTTAAGATTAAACAATCCAAAAAAAATTTTCATCATGAAAAAAATATTACCAATTGCACTCCTTCTATTGCTTTGTTTACAAAATATTTCAGCACAATCAAATTCAAAAATCGAAGTCAATTCCACAACTAGTTTTGGAACCTTAATTCCAATTGGAAGTTACGGATCTGAGAGTGCAAATGGGTTTTCGACTACATTTGGAATTGAACTAAAAACAAAAAAAAACATCGTTGGCAAGCTCAATATCGAAGCCTCAAGAGTTGATTTTAATTCATCATTTGAATCAAAAGGAATTAATTACAAAATTAAAGATAAAACGGATATTATTAACCTAACAGCCCAACTTGGTTATAAAAAGAATGTTTTTAAAAAAAAGGTGATTCTTTATGCTTTAGGCGGCGGAGGCGTTTCTATTGTAAACGCTCCCAAAGCAAATTTCAATTTTGAGGATAAAATTTTGACTTCTGAAAATCTTTCTGAAAAATATTTTGTATTACAATCCACATTTGGTGCCGAGTATAAAATTTCAAAAACTCTTGCACTTTATTCCGAGGTTACTTACAGCAAAATTATTTCTACAACTTTTTTATCATCAAATAAAGTGAATTTCATAAATTTTCAAATTATTGGTTTTAAAATGGCTTTTTGATTAATTTATAAATTTGGAATAAAAAAATGCATTTATTAATATCAAACTACATATAAATAATTTTTCAAAAGTTAAGCTTTAAAATATTAAACTTTAAAACATGGATAGTTTCATTTAAAAAAAATGTGCTTATTAATACTCATTGTTTTAACAATAAACGAATTAGAAGCGCAAGACATTGTAAAAAACTTTTCATCCTCTTCATTAAGTGATTAAGAATTAACTGGAATAAAAAAATCCTAATTATTTTCAAAATTTATTTTTTATAAAAAAACCTTAAAATTGTTGAGAGCCTTTTGTATTGATACAAAAACTCCTTTTATATTTATTAGAGCATTTTGTATTAATACGGAATCCTCTTTTAATATTTTGAGGTTTTTTTGTTTTGCAACAAAAAATAGTAAGATGAATTAAATTGTGAAAACACAAAAAACAGGCTATAAATAAAAAGGATGTTTAAAAATTTATAAACTATTTTTTATTATTTTTGAGAAAATAAAAGACTAAAAGTTAAGCTACAATTTAAAAAAACGCAACTGGTGGAGTTGCGGATATTTATGAGTTGGCAGAAATATTACCAAAAATCGTAGAATTAAGAAAAATTAAAGCAAATGAAAAAAGTTATTTTAGTATTAATATTATTGAGCGTTTCATTTAGTTTCGCTCAAAATAAAATTGAGGCAGAAAAATTAGTTGAGGAAGGAATTCCTTATCACGATAAAGGAGATTTTGAAGGTGCAATAAATAAATATGACAAAGCACTAGAACTAGATAAAAATAATGTTTTAGCATTATCAGAAAAAGCTTTTTCACTTTTATCGTTAAAAGAATATGATAAGACAATAACAATATGTAAATCACTTATTGAGTCTAATCCAAACGATGCCAAACTCAAAACAATCTATGTTACCTATGGAAATGCACTTGATGGTCAGAATAAAACTGACAAGTCTATTGAAATCTATACAGAAGGTATTAGTAAATTTCCCGATTATTATCAGTTATACTTTAATAAAGGAGTTACTTACGCAAGCGTAAAAAAGAATGACGAAGCAATTAAATGTTTCCAAAACGCACTTTTACAAAATCCTAAACATTCAAGTTCAAATAATGGAATTGGCAGACTTGAGAAAGCTAAAGGAAACAGAATTCCAGCAATTTTAGCTTTTTGTAGATTCTTAATTATTGAACCTCAAACAAATCGGGCTAAAGAAAATCTGGCAAGTTTAAAAGAATTGTTGATGCAAGGTGTCAAAAAAACTGGGGAAAATGCAATAAGTTTAAGTATCGACCCAAAAGACTTGGATTCTGATGACAAAAGCGGAAAAATAAAAGAGAATAATTTTAATTCAACAAATATGATTTTGTCAATGACTTCTGCTTTAGATTTTGACGATAAAAATAAAGATAAATCAGAAATAGAAAATTTTATCAGAAAAATGGAAACCATTTGTGCTTCTTTATCTGAAACTAAAAAAACAAATTATGGATTCTATTGGGATTATTTTGCACCGTATTTTGTTGAATTGAAAAAAAATAATTTACTAGAGCCATTTGCGTATATTGTCTTTGCATCATCAGAGGATGAATACATAAAAAACTGGATTAAAAATGATAAAACAGAATTAGATAAATTTTATAATTGGTCTAAAGACTATAAATGGACAAACAAAAAGTAAAAAATACTTCTGCCAACAGCGGTTTGCAAAAATTGGGGTTTTGGTCTTGAATTTACACATTGTTTTGTACTTTCGAGGTCAGTGATTTACTGAAAGTTCAGACAAACAAAATCCCAAACTTCTGCAAGCCACGAGACGTTAAGCTTCATTTTGAAAAAAAACAGAATTAATGAAAAGATTTGTCATTCTTTTAAATCCATTAATAACAGGAAGTGAATTACGGATTGATTTTCAATCTGAAAGTATCGCAACAGATTTTTATGATTTATCAAAATTAGATGAATATAAGATGTATCAATACATTCAGAGTGATTATACTTATATTACGTCAATTGAAGAATTGGAACAAAAAAATATTAGTTTCATAAAACTTGAACGAGAAGAAAAAACTTGGTTTGGTCTTTTTAAAAAGAAAGTAACTGATATATTAATTGAACCAACAGAAGGATTTTATTATCCGTATAGTTATGGTTATTATTTATACATTTTTACGAAACATAAAATAAATAAAACGGAATTTGAAGATTGGCTAAATAAAAAATATTTGACAAAAGGTATTAATGAATCTTTTACAGAAATAAAATCTGAATTTGAAGATTTAATGAAAAAAGATGACTATTTACTAGTAACTAATCACGATTTACAATACCATTTTGGTATATGTGGAAATGAAAACATAATTGATCAAATCACTTCTAAGTTTAATAAATTGAATTTAAACGAATTTGAAATAAGAAAAACTAATGCAAAATAAAAAAGCTAATGCACAACAGCGGTAACTGTTGCACAACCTTTATCAAAAACTAAGTTTTTAAAACAATCATAAAAAACGACCTCTTTTAAAGGGATTTAAAAAGTGTTTGTTTTTAAAATTATATAATATTTTGCAAAAATTGATAGGCTAAAAAAAGCACTTTTTAACTCATAAAAGTATGTTTTTAGAAAACTGATTACTTTAGCTTGTTCTAAAAATATAATTCACAATCGATAACCATTTTTAAATCGTACCTTCACAAAAATATAATTTACTAAAAATCAATAAATTAAATTCTAAAACCTATGAATTATATAACTTTTAAAAATAGTTGTATAACTTAATTTGTTTTTATTAAATCATCTTTGAAAATCCTGACAAAACCAAAAAAATTTGAAACTATACATAAAATATATGGTGAGTAATCGTTGTAAACTAGCGGTTCGAGACGAACTCAAAAAACTTGGATTGCATTTTATTATGGTCGATCTTGGCGTGGTCGAGATTATGGAAAACTTAAATGCTGCCAAACGAGATTTACTCAAAACTGGATTACTCGAAGCTGGTTTTGAATTAATGGACGACAAACGAGCCATTCTTATCGAAAAAATCAAGAATATTATTATCGAAATGGTACATCATTCGGATGCAAACATAAAAATAAATTTCTCGGATTATTTATCAGAAAAATTAGATCACAACTATACCTATCTCGCCAATTTATTTTCGGAAGTGCAAGGCACAACGATTGAGCAATTTATCATTTCGCACAAAGTCGAACGCATCAAAGAATTGATGATATATGGCGAATTGAATGTTACCGAAATCGCCTGGAAAATGGGTTACAGCAGCGTGGCGCATTTATCGAGCCAGTTCAAGAAAGTAACAGGATTATCGCCTTCGCATTTCAATAAACTCAAAGACAAACGGCGCAACCCTATTGAAGATATTTAATTTAGGTACGATTAAAAAAAATTATGAAGGATTCCAATAAAAATAACGACCTCACAACCAACATTTTCAAGCAAGCGCCAGTGGCTATTGTTATTTTTCGTGGTGAAAATTTTTTAATAGAATTTGCCAACGAATTTTATCTTCAAATTCTTGGAAAATCAAACCATATAATTGGCAAACCACTTTTTGAATCTTTTCCGGAACTTAAAAATCAAGGATTGAAAGAAATTCTTGATACTGTATTGCAAACCGGAATTCCGTACAACATTAACGAACACGGGTTTTTAGTTGAAAGAAACAACAAAAAAGAAGAACTTTTTTTTAATTGTGCCTACCAACCTTTGCGAGAAAATGACAATATTATCACTGGTATAATCGTAGTTTTTTCGGAAGTTACCGAGCAAATTAACGCTCGAAAACTGGTTGAAGATAGCGAAAAACGATACAGCAATTTATTTATGAAATCGCCTTTTGCTTTTGCAATTATGAAAGGCAAAAATATGAAGGTTGCTTTGGCGAACGAAAGTATTAAAGAAATTTGGGGCAAAGGCGACAACATTATTGGTAAAGGATTATTTGATATTTTGCCCGAAGTTGTTGCCCAAGGTTTTCCTGCAATTATTGACACTGTTTTTGCTACGGGAATTCCGTTTTATGGCTATGAAATGCTTGTAAATCTCAAACGAAAAGGAAAATTAGAAGATGCCTATTTCAATTTTGTGTATCAGCCTTATCAAGAAGCCGATGAAACTATTTCGGGAATTGTACTTATTGCCTATGAAGTTACTGAGCAAGTCTTAGTTAAAAAAGCCGTAGCAGAAAGCGAAGAAAAATTTCGATTAATGACCGATTTAATGCCTGTAAAAGTAAGTTATGGCGATGCAAATGGCAAAACAAATTATTTTAACGAACGTTGGATTGAATATACAGGATTGAATTTAAACGAATTAGTTTCGTTTGGTTGGGATAAAATTGTGCATCCAGACGATAAGAAAAAATTAAGCAAAAATTGGGTTAATGCGCTAAAAAATGGTACTAATTTCGAAATGGAAATCAGAATTTTAGATAAAAATAAAAAATACCATTGGCATTTATCTCGCGTAAAACCTATTAAAGAAACCAATGGCAAAATTTCGCATTGGATTGGTATTAATACCGAAATTCACAACCAAAAAACAAAAAATGAAACTTTAGAGGAAGCCATAAAAATCCAAACACGAGAAATCATTGTTGCCAATCAAAATTTAA
>JAYUFJ010000128.1:0-2110 GCA_043738775.1 Flavobacterium sp.
GAATCTATCGGTTAATAAAAAATAAACGTTTGAGGCTTCCCAAAAAAAAGGTTTTTTTGAAGAGTTTTTTAATTTTTGGGCTGAAGAAAGTGTTGCAATCATTAAAAGTGCAATTGAAAAGTATTTTTTCATTTTGTTAATTTATATATTTTTTTGTTTCCTATTTTATTACTTGAATTTTACAATTTTAAAATTATTTTGAGATTAGCTTTTAATTAAAATTGTATTTTTATTTCTTTTGAAATTGAATTTTCTAGTGAAATCGGAATTTCAATTTTATTTTTTATAAATTTAAAATCAATACTTTTTTTGTTTAATAAGATGTTTTTAGGTTTTGAATTTACATTATGAATAATCAAATTAAGACTTTTTGTGGTTGATTGATAGAATTTTCCAACATCGGAATTTATTTTAATTCCAATAAATTTATCAGTTACATTGGCATTAAATTCTAAAATTTCAAACTGTCCTTTTTCAAAGGCATCGGGAGTTTTACCATCATCATTGTATACTTTTGATGTACTTGAAGTAGTTTTTGCATCGTAAAAAAAATGTAAATCAAAATTATCTAAGGTATAATTTGTAATGTTTTGTATTGTTTTTATCATTGGAATAAAACTTCCTGCTCGAACAAAAGTTGGAATATAATCATTTGAAACGGCAACTTTTGACGAAGTTCCACCCAAATATTTTTTATTGGTATAAAAGTCAAACCAATTATTGTTTTTTGGAAAATAAATTGTAGCTACTTTTACATCGGATTTTGTTATTGGATGCACCAAAAAATCATTTCCCCAAAGATAGGTTTCACAAACAGTTGCTAATTTTTCGTTTTCTGGTTCGTCGAAAAACAAAGGGCGCATTAATGGTTTTCCATTTTGATTGTTTTCGAACGACAAACTATAATTATAAGGTAACAATTGGTACCGTAATTCAATTTGTTTTTTGGCTTTGGCTCTAGTTAAGATGTCTTTATAAACGGCCTCAGATGCAACATCTTCTTGAGCGTGCGGACGGAATATGGGTTGAAAAACTCCGTATTGCAACCAACGAATGTAGAGTTCGTTATCGAAATAATCTCCTGCAAATCCGCCCAAATCGGAATGCATATAGCCCAAACCTTGCATGCCCATTTGCAATGCGATTTCGGTTTGTGCTTGTAAGCCGCCCCAAGAGCGTGAAACATCGCCGCTCCAAGGAATAATTCCAAATCGTTGCGAACCCGAATATCCTGCTCTCATTAAAATAAATGGTCGTTGCATTGGAAAGTCAGTTTTATAGCCATCGGAAATTAATTTTGCCCAATTGTGTCCATAAATATTATGAACGTCATCAGCTTTTCCGCCAGCGGTTATTGCTTTTGATGGAAAAACTTCGGGTTCTCCTAAATCGCCCCAAAGTCCGCCAACTCCTTGTTTAATTAGGTTTTTATAAATATCCCAAAACCAAGTTTTACCTTCTGGTTTAAAAATATCAACAATTCCTGAATTTCCAAAATAGAAATCAAACTTGATCGGATTTCCAGTTTTATCGACGGCCAGAATTTTTTTATCGACTGCTTCTTGCCATTTTTTTGATGTTGTTAAAATAAAAGGTTCAGTAATTAAAATAGGTTTGATATTTTTTAAATTCAAATCGGTTAACATTTTGTCCGGATTTGGAAAATTATCTTTGTCCCATTCTAAATTTCCCATAGTTCCTTGAATGGTTTTTCCGAACCAATACAAATCAAGAATTATTGCGTCAACAGGAATCTTTTCTTCTTCAAATTTTCGAATTGTTTTTTCTATTTCTGCTTGCGAGTGATAGCCAAATCGAGACGATAAATTACCTAAAGCCCAACGAGGAATCAAAGGTTGTTTTCCCGTTAAGGTTGTATAATTAGAAATTAAATCCAACCAAGAATCGCCCACAATTACTTGATAGGTTTTTCGTCCAGAAATGGTTTGGTAGGTTAAAGTATTGTCTTTTTTGGAGTCTAAATCCAAATATCCGATAGATGGATTGTCGAAATGAACAGCATAAATTTTTGATGACATTACTAATGGAATGCAAAAATTCATTAATTCGGCTTTGGTTTCGTAACCATAATGCGCTCGGTTATATAGTT
>JAYUFJ010000129.1:0-5917 GCA_043738775.1 Flavobacterium sp.
CATAAATAACAGAAACTCGGGCTATAGAACCCATTGTAGCTTGAACCACTTTGGGATTATATAAATCGACTGTTTCCGAACTACAAATTATTTCGTTAACACCAAACCAGTCGCACATACGTATAATTGTTCCTAAATTTCCTGGATCACGAATGCCGTCTAACGCGACTTTTAAACCCTTGTTGTTTTCACTTTTTTGAACAGGAATTTTGAATAGTGCTAAACAATTATTAGGTGTTGTTAAACATGATATTTTTTTTAAATCGGATGTTGAAATTGAATTTTTTTTAATTTCTGAAATGTCATTAAAAATGGATTCAGTTACAAATAAGTTTTCAAGTTCAAAGTCGGCATTTAACAATTCCGTGATTACTTTTTCACCTTCGGCAATAAACAATTTATGTACTTGCCTAAATTTTTTTTGCTGTAAACTTGTAATTAGTTTTATTTGATTTTTAGTAACCATAAAATAAATGTATTTTTGAATTAAATTTCATCGTCTCTTGAAACATCGCAGTACAAAAATAGTATTATTTATTTTAATCGGATTGCTTTTTGCCGCTTGTAACGTAACTAAACGCGTTCCAAAAGGCAAAAAATTGTTGGTGAAAACCGAATTAGCGATTGACAATAAAGATACAAAAAACGAAGAACTAATTGCCCAATTGTATCAAAAACCAAACAGTAGCGTTTTAGGATTAAAAATAAGGCTTACTCTTTTTAACTGGGCAAAACCTAAAAGTGATTCAACTTATGCTATTTGGTTGAAAAAAAGACCAAAAAGAGAAATGCGATTAAATGTACTTTTATCTAAAAAACAAGTAGCCCGATTAGGAAAATCGTTTTTAGTATCTGGCGTGAGTGATTTTTTAAAAAAAACAGGTGAAGCACCAGTGATTTTTGATTCAATTTCGACTGAAAAATCATTAAAACGCTTAAATTATTATTATTTCAACAAAGGTTATTTTGATGTAAAATCAACTTATACAACAACTAAATCAGCAACCAAAAAAATTAAAATTAAATATAATGTTGTTTTAGGCAAACCGTTTTTAATTGATAGTTTAAAAACAATTATTGACACACCAGTTTTGGATTCTTTATATCAAACAAAAAAAGCAAATTCATTTTTAAAAAATAACAAACAATACAAACGAGAAGATTTCGATCAAGAAAGGAATAGAATTACTTACGATTTTAGAAATAGTGGAGCTTATGATTTTAAAACCAATTATATATCTTACAATTTAGATACTATCAAAACCAATAAAAAAGCAAATGTTAGCCTATTGATTAAAAATTATTCTTTACGAAAAAGTGACAGCACCCAAACTGTACCCTTTAAACTATATAAAATTAGTAAAGTCAATATTTTTGCCGATCATACAAATAATAAAAACCAAAATAAAATTACAGATAGTGTAACTTATAAACAATACACTTTTTACATCGAAAAAAAATTAAAGTACAAACCTAAATCAATCACTAATGCAATTTTTTTAAGTCCTGGCAACTTTTATTCAGACAACAATCAAGCACTTTCGATAAAATATTTAAGTAATTTACGAATATTTAATTTTCCGTCTATTTTATACACTAAAGATCCAAAAGATGATTCTAAATTGATTGCTAGCGTTTACCTAACTGCTCGTAAAAAATACACTTTTAACCCTGCAATTGATTTTACTCGATCCAATATTCAACTTTTTGGAGTTTCAGGAAGTGCGTCATTAGGAATTAAAAATGTTTTTAATGGTGCCGAAACTTTTGAAATTGGTTTTCGAGGTAATTTAGGTGCTTCAAAAGATTTTGCCAATCCGGACAACCGTTTTTTTAATATTTCAGAATATGGAATTGATACCAAATTAAACTTTCCAAGAATTTTATTGCCATTTAATTCCGATAAAATCATACCTAAAAGTATGATTCCGAGTACAAGTTTAAGTGCTGGTTTTGCAAAACAAACCAATATTGGATTGGACAAATTAAATTTCACAAGTGCGTTAACTTATAATTGGACTCCTTCAAGCAGTTCAAGTTTTCGATTTGATTTATTCAATATTCAATTTGTAAAAAATGTAAATATTGGAAATTATTTTAATATTTATAGATCATCATACGATGCATTAAACTCAATTTCTAAAAATTATTCTTTAAATCCAGATTTTTACAATAACGGAAACCTAAAAATAGAAGACGGAACAAATGGTTTTTTAGATGCTGTTTTAGGAAACAATCCAATTGTTATTTCTCAAAATGATTTAAAAGCTGTAAGAAGTATTAATGAACGAAAAAACAGATTGACAGAAAACAATTTAATTTTTGCTACTAATATAACTTTTACAAAAACAAGTAGAAATGGGTTGTTCGATGAAAATTTTTACTCCTTTAAATCGAAGATTGAATCGGCAGGAAGTGTACTTTCTTTATTTGCTAGGGCGTCAAAAGCTTTAAAAAATCAAGGCGGTGCAAACACTATTTTTGATGTAGAATTTTCACAATATATTAAAACAGAATTTGAATTTGTAAAACACTGGCAAATTTCAAATAAAAAAGTTTTTGCAGTTCGTAGTTTTACAGGTTTTGCAATTCCTTATGGAAATTCGAAAAGCATCCCTTTTTCACGAAGTTATTTTTCGGGAGGTTCCAATGACAATAGAGCTTGGCAACCATACAGTTTGGGTCCAGGAAGCAGCGGCGGTACAAATGATTTTAACGAAGCAAATTTAAAAATTGCCTTAAATGCAGAATTGCGCTTTAATATTGGAGGCAAAATAAATGGAGCATTATTTATTGATGCAGGAAATATCTGGGACGCCCTAGACGATGTTACCGATGATAACTATAAATTTAAAGGATTCAATTCACTTAAAGAAGTAGCCGTTGGCTCTGGTTTTGGAATACGATATGACTTTGGGTTGTTGTTATTTAGAGTCGATTTAGGATTTAAAACATACAATCCTGCAAAAGACGACAATGAAAAATGGGGAAAAGAAATCAATTTTTCAAAATCGGTTATAAATATTGGAATAAATTACCCGTTCTAATTTTAGAAATTATTATTTTTACAACCTTAATCAATATAAAAATTAAATCAATGTCACATAATATTAAACCAGGAGTAGCTACAGGTGATGAAGTTCAAGCTATTTTTAACTATGCTAAAGAAAAAGGATTCGCTTTACCCGCTGTAAACGTTACTGGTTCAAGCACAATTAATGGCGTTTTAGAAGTAGCAGCAAAATTAAATGCTCCAGTTATAATACAATTTTCAAATGGTGGAGCGCAATTTAACGCAGGAAAAGGATTGTCAAATACCGACGAGAAAGCAGCAATTGCTGGTGGAATTGCTGGTGCTAAACATATTCATGAATTGGCTGTAGCCTACGGCGCAACAGTTATTCTTCATACCGACCACTGTGCAAAAAAATTATTACCTTGGATAGATGGTTTATTAGACGCATCTGAAAAACATTTTGTAGAAACAGGAAAACCTTTGTATTCTTCACATATGATTGATTTATCGGAAGAACCAATTGAAGAAAATATTGAAATTTGCAAAACTTATTTAGCAAGAATGAGTAAAATGGGAATGACCCTTGAAATTGAATTAGGAATTACTGGTGGTGAAGAAGATGGTGTAGATAATTCGGATGTTGACAGTTCAAAATTATACACTCAACCTGAAGAAGTAGCTTATGCTTATGAAGAACTTTTAAAAGTAAGTCCTCGTTTTACAATTGCAGCTGCTTTCGGCAACGTTCACGGTGTTTATAAACCTGGAAATGTAAAATTGACTCCTAAAATCTTGAAAAATTCTCAAGATTATGTACAAAATAAATTTAAAACGGGTCATAACCCAGTTGATTTTGTTTTTCACGGAGGTTCAGGTTCAACATTAGAAGAAATTAGAGAAGGAATATCATACGGCGTTATAAAAATGAATATTGATACCGATTTGCAATTTGCGTTTACCGAAGGAATTCGAGATTATATGGTAAAAAATATTAACTATTTAAAAACCCAAATAGGAAATCCGGAAGGTGCAGAAGTGCCAAATAAAAAATATTATGATCCAAGAAAATGGGTTCGTGAGGGCGAAATAACTTTCAATAATAGATTGGAACAGGCTTTTGCCGATTTAAATAATGTAAATACACTATAATTTTAGAATCCAGATTTTAGTTTTTAGATTCAACAATTTGTAAATACTAACTCTAAAATCTTAAATCCCAAATAAATATGAGTTGGTTTAAAAGAAAAGACAAAGGAATTACCACGGCAACCGAAGATAAAATGGATGTTCCAAAAGGACTTTGGTACAAATCACCATCGGGTAAAATTGTTGATGCCGAAGAGTTGGAACGTAATTTATGGGTTAGCCCCGAAGATGATTTTCACGTTCGTGTTGGAAGTAATGAGTATTTTCAAATTTTATTTGATGATAACAAATTCACTGAATTGGATGCTAAAATGACTTCAAAAGACCCGTTGGGATTTGTTGACACCAAAAAATACGCCGAAAGATTGAAAGACGTAATGGAAAAAACGAAACTTAAAGACGCCGTTCGAACTGGATTTGGAAAATCAAAGGGTAATGATATTGTAATTTGCTGTATGGATTTTGCATTTATTGGTGGTTCAATGGGAGCAGTAGTTGGTGAAAAAATTGCACGTGGGATTGATTATGCAATAAAAAATAGAACCCCATTTGTAATGATTTCAAAATCGGGAGGTGCACGAATGATGGAAGCCGCCTATTCGCTTATGCAATTGGCAAAAACATCAGCCAAATTAGCGCAACTTGCCGATGCAAAATTGCCCTACATTTCTTTATGCACCGACCCAACAACTGGTGGAACAACAGCAAGTTACGCAATGTTAGGCGACATTAATATATCGGAACCTGGTGCATTAATTGGTTTTGCTGGCCCAAGAGTAGTTCGTGATACTACTGGTAAAGATTTACCCGAAGGTTTTCAAACCGCAGAGTTCGTTTTAGAACACGGCTTTTTAGATTTCATTGTAGCACGAAAGGATTTGAAAGATAAAATCAATTTATATGTTGATTTAATTTTGAATCAAAATATTAGATAAAAACGATTAATCCTGAATTTTTAAGTTCAGGATTTTTTTTATCAAAAATAGATTAAGTTTAATTGAATGTAAAGCCAAATTTAAAGTTTTACCTATTTTTATAAAACTGTGAAACAATAAAAAGTAGCAATTGAATTGTAGCTAATACCCACAATATTGTATAGGAAGGTTTTGAAACTGTAGAAATAAAACTTTTTATTTTTAAAACTAAAATATCAGTCAACCTCAAGTTTTCATCTTTAAAATCAATATCGTCAAGATTTACTTTTTTTATAACATAGTTTAAAATTTTACGTTGCATTTTTGGGGTTTCAATATCATTGGCATTTTCACTTATCAATTTTATCTTTAGTATTGCTTGGTTTGATATTTCGGATGTCCAATTATTTTTTGAGGTTATTTTTGTTCCAATTTTCTCTACCAACGGTTCTACAAATTCGTGCCCTTTATTGACCCAAATACTATAAATAACACCTTGAATTGTTATTTTATTTGCTAATATAAAATATAAAAAAATAAAAAAAGGTGTTGCTATTAACAATATCAATCCGGCAGGATTTTGGTTGATTAACCCAAAAAACTTAATGTTTTGAATTAAAACAATTGAAAAAAACATTACCGAAATAAAAACTCCAAAAGTGAAAATTGCTATCCATTTTAAAGTCGATTTTGCCCCAATTGCAGCAATGTTTTTTACATTTTGATTCATTTTTTTATTTTTTTAATTTTAAAATATTAATAATTTTTTTGCTAAAAAACCAAATTTTAAAGTCTTAATTTCTTGGTAAAAAAATTTCTGCCATCATACAACGTGCGCTTC
>JAYUFJ010000130.1:0-5912 GCA_043738775.1 Flavobacterium sp.
GCCATTGAATTAGCATTTTATGGAGCCACGGTAATACATCCAAAAACATTGCAACCTTTACAAAAAAAAGAAATTCCTTTATTTGTAAAATCTTTCATAAATCCATTACTCAAAGGTACAAGCGTTTCGAAAGGAGAAAATTTAGAACCCCAAACGCCGTGTTATATAATAAAAAAAAACCAACTTTTAATTTCACTTTCGTCAATAGATTTTTCGTTTATTATGGAAGAAAACATCAGCGAAATTTTTGCTTTATTTCATCAATTTAAAATGAAAGTGAGTTTAATTCAAAATTCTGCAATTAGTTTTTCAGTTTGTATTGAAGATAAATTTGGAAATTTCAACGATTTAAAATCCCTACTTTCTAAAAAATTTAAGGTTGCTTACAATGAAAATGTATCGCTTTACACCATTCGCCATTTTGACGAGCAGTCCACTAAAATAGTTGAAAAAGACAAAGCTGTTTTGTTGAAGCAAGTAAGTCGCGAAACGATGCAAATTGTAACTTTAGAACCGGTATAAAATTAAATTAAACATAAATTTTAAAGATTAAATTCGCAGAAATTCGCGAAAATCGTGTTTAATTTTACCTTTTAAATACTACTTTTGAACTAATTCACGTTATCAAAAAGCTATGTTCAAAAAGGGTTTTCAAATTATTTTTTTATTTTCATTTGTTGGCATTTTTGCCCAGCAAATTGAAAGTACTTATAAAAATAAAAAAATAGCTTTTACCCAAGACACTATTTTACTCGAAAACGTGAGCGTAAATAAAAGTTTTTTTAAAATTTTAAACCAAAACAAAATTCCAATTGACTCTTTATTTTATAAAATTGATTTTCAAAAAGCCAAATTAATTTTTAACCCTAATTTTAAAACTTCCGATTCCATTTCAATTTGGTATTTAAAATATCCCGATTTTTTAACTAAAACCTATTCTATTTATGATGATGCTCGAGTAGTTCCAAATGAAGCAGGAAGTTTATATACAATAAAACGAGAAAATTTAAAAACTTTTAAACCATTCGATGGCTTAAATACCTCGGGTAGCATAACTCGTGGAGTAACAATTGGTAACAATCAAAATTCAAGTTTAAATTCCAATCTCGATTTACAAATTACAGGTAAATTATCAAACAAAGTTAGTTTGCGAGCTTCTATTCAAGATAGTAAAATTCCTTTACAAAGTGGTGGTTATTCACAAAAACTAGACGAATTTGATCAAATTTTTATTGAACTTTTTTCAGATAAATGGAACATTCGTGCAGGTGATTTATTTTTGGAAAATCGAAAATCACAGTTTTTAAATTTCAACAAAAAAGTACAAGGTTTAGCCACTCACTTTGAATTTGGTAAACCTGAAAATAAAACCGAAGTTTTTGCATCGGTAGGTTTGGTACGCGGACAATATGCAAAATCAACTTTCGTTGGTCAAGAAGGAAATCAAGGTCCGTATAAACTTCGAGGTAAAAATGGAGAATTATATGTATTAGTAATTTCGGGTTCCGAACGTGTTTTTGTAAACGGAATTTTATTAAAACGTGGCGAAAACAACGATTACATAATTGACTATAATGCTGGTGAATTACGATTTAACTCCGTTTTTCCAATAACTTCCGAAATGAGAATTGCCATTGAATATCAATATTCCGATCGCAGTTATACACGATTTGTAACCTATACAGGCGCAATGAACGAAACAAAAACGTGGTCGTTGGGTGGTTTTTTATATTCGGAAAGTGATTTGCAAAACCAACCGTTACAACAAAATTTAACTAGCGAACAAGTTACAATTTTACAAAACGCTGGCAATAATGTTGAGTTGATGAATGCGCCATCGGCCTATTTAGATTCGTATTCGGCAAATAAAATTTTATATAAAAAAACAAATATTCTTGGTGTCGATGTTTTTCAATATTCCAATTTAGAAACAGATGTTTTGTACAATGTAAAGTTTACATTGGTAGGTAATAATTTGGGTAATTACAAATTGTTATCTAGCAACGCTATAGGTAAAATTTACGAATATGTAGCTCCAATAGCCGGAATTAAACAAGGAAATTACGAACCTTTAATTCGATTAATTGCTCCAAACAAAATTCAAATTGCTAGCGTTTTAGGAAAATTCAATCCATCCGAAAAAACTGCTTTAGACTTTGAAATTGGAGTATCGAACAACGATCAAAATTTATTTTCATCAATTGACGATCAAAACAATAAAGGAATCGCTACAAAAATAAATGCCAAACAACGTTTGTTTTCGGGTGAATTTAATGTTAATGGATATGCAAATTTTCAATACATCCAAAACAATTTTAAAACCATCGAGCGTTTATTTACTATTGAATTTAATCGTGACTGGAATTTAACAAATTTTTTGGGTAACCAACAATTGTTAATTTCGGGCTTAAACTTCGATTTTAAACAAAACGGAAAGGCAAAATACCAACTAGAAAAACTTGATTTTTCAAATAATTTTTCAGGAACACGGCATCTATTTGAAGCCAATTTAAAAGGAAAAAACACTTCAATTCAAAACAATTCAAGTTATTTAAATAGTATAGGAAACCTTGCAAAATCAACTTTTATTCGAACACAAACGCAAGCTAAATTGAATTTTAAAAAAAACTGGATTGGTGGTTCGTTTCGATTAGAAAATAATCAAGAAAGTATAATTGCAACCAATCAGTTATCGAATATAAGTCAAAAATATTTAGAATATGGAGCTTTTTTAGGCAGTGGCGACAGCACCAAAGTTTTCACCGAAATTGGATATTTACATCGCGATAATGACAGTTTACAATCGGGAATTTTAAAACGAGTAAATGCATCAAACTCTTATTATTTAAAGTCCAAACTAATTCAAACATCTAAAACTAATTTATCACTTTTTATAAATTACCGTCGATTGACTTTTACCGATAATTTAAAGCCTGTTGAACCCTCCTTAAACTCCAGATTACTATATAACGATAGTTATTTTAATCAATTGTTTCAAGTTACAACGGCCTATGAAAACGTTTCGGGTTCAATTGCTCAACAAGAATTTACTTATCTAGAAGTCAACATTGGTCAAGGCATTTATGTTTGGAATGATTATAATGGCAACGGTATTCAAGAGTTACAAGAATTTGAAATAGCTCCATTTCGAGATCAAGCCAAGTACATTCGGGTATTTTTACCGAATCAAATTTTTATAAAAACGCATCAAAATAAGTTTTCACAATCGGTTACTTTTAACCCTGGACAGTGGGCAAATAAAAATAATTTTAAAAAAACACTTTCCCATTTTTACAATCAAACTTCATTTAGTTTAGATAGAAAAATTAAGCGAACTGGCGAAAATTTTAACTTAAATCCATTTGACACTTCCGAGACTAATTTATTAGGATTAAATACCAATTTTCGAAATAGTTTGTTTTTTAATCGGGGTAAACAAAGCAATTCAACTACCTATAGCTTTTTAACGAATCAAGTTAAAAATTTATTATCAATTGGTTCACAAGAAAATAAAACGAGTTCGCACCAATTGCAATATGTACATTTATTTTTTAAAAATTGGCTATTTAATCTTGATAATTCTTTTTCAAATTCGTCAAGCGTTTCTGAAAATTATCCTGATCGAAATTTTGAAATAAAAACTTATTCCATTGAGCCTAAAGTATCCTATTTGTTTTCTCAAAATACTAGTTTAGCATTTTTTTATCAATTACAAAACAAACAAAACGGCATTAATCAAATGGAAAAATTGCAACAAAAACGATTAGGGTTAACATTTAATTATGTAAGCAATAAAAAATTTACAATAAATGGTGAGTACTCTTTATACAACAATAGCTTTACAGGAAATGAACAATCGCCTGTTGCTTTTCAAATGCTTGAAGGCTTGCAGGCTGGTGGTAACAGTACTTGGCGGTTGTTGGTTCAAAAAAACCTAACTCAATATCTAGATATTAACATTAATTATCAAGGCAGAAAAAGTGACAATTCGCAAACAGTTCATACTGGTAATGTGCAATTGAGAGCGTTTTTTTAAAATTATAATACGAAATTAATTACTTCTTATAATTGAAAAAAAAATTAAGAAACTAGCTTTTTAATTTTTTTTTTAAGTACTAAAATAAATGCTACAAATAAAAACCAATTCGTTAAATTTGCGCTACATAAAAGTTTTAAAATGTTACAAATAGCCTACATCCGCGACAATCAACAAAAAGTTATAACAGCCCTTGCCAAAAAAAATTTCGATGCCACAGTTTTGGTTCCCGAGGTAGTTGCTCTTGACGAAAACCGTCGTGCTACACAAGTAGAAATGGACAATTCACTTGCTCAAGCCAATAAATTATCAAAAGATATTGGCGATTTAATGAAAAATGGTGAAAAGGCGAAAGCCGAAATTTTAAAACTTAAAACCGTTTCGTTAAAAGAAAAAAGTAAAGAGGCTGGCGATAGATTGGATATATTAACCCACGAATTGAATCAAAAAATGTTTCAATTGCCCAATCTGCCTGCCGATATAGTTCCTTTTGGTAAAACTCCCGAAGAAAATTTGAACGTTTTTGAAGCTGGTGAAATTCCTGTTTTACATAAAAATGCTTTGCCTCATTGGGAATTGGTGAAAAAATACGACATTATTGATTTTGAATTGGGCGTAAAAATTACAGGTGCTGGTTTCCCAGTTTATAAAGGAAAAGGTGCAAAATTACAACGTGCTTTAATTACTTATTTTTTAGATAAAAATACCGATGCCGGTTATTTAGAATATCAAGTTCCACATTTAGTTAACGAAGCATCGGCTTATGGAACAGGGCAATTACCCGATAAAGAAGGGCAAATGTACCACGATGTTACCGACGATTTATATTTAATTCCGACTGCCGAAGTGCCCGTAACTAATATTTTTCGTGACGTGATTTTAAACGAAAACGAATTACCTGTTTTAGCAACAGCATACACGCCTTGTTTTCGTCGCGAGGCAGGTTCATACGGTGCTCACGTTCGTGGATTGAACCGTTTGCATCAATTTGATAAAGTAGAAATTGTACGAGTAGAGAATCCTGATGAATCTTACAAAGCCCTTGACGAAATGGTTGAACACGTTAAAAACATTTTAGAAGAATTAAAATTACCCTATCGAGTGTTGCGCCTTTGTGGTGGCGATATGAGCTTTGCAGCAGCTTTAACTTACGATTTTGAGGTATATTCAACCGCTCAAGAACGTTGGTTAGAAATTAGTTCCGTTTCTAATTTTGAAACTTTCCAGTCCAATCGATTAAAATTGCGTTTTAAAGATAAAGACGGAAAAAACCAATTGGCACATACCTTAAACGGAAGTTCACTAGCTTTACCAAGAGTTTTAGCAGGAATTTTAGAAAATTATCAAACACCCGAAGGCATTGTAATACCCGAAGTTTTACGTAAATATACTGGGTTTGATGTAATTAATTAGTAAAAGAATAAGTTTTATTTTACAAAGAAAACTAAAATTTACTCAAAAAGTTAATTTTTTTGGTCATAAAATAAAGACGTTTCAAGTATTTGGAACGACCTTATTTATTCCAGAAAATTATTGTTTCTTTCTTATATCAATATTGTCTATTTTATTGTCATTATAAACTTCATCAAACTTTTTGCCAAAATTATACTTTAAAGTCAATATGATATTAGTGAAGTTATTTCTTGAAATATGATTTTGTTGAAAATTATCAGCAAAACTTGTTGCTCTTGTTATTGTAGCGTCGTCACCTAATAAATTTTGAACGTAAAGTGTTAATCCTATTTTATCTTTAAATAAATTAGTATTTATTGTTAAATCTAAAAATGGATATGTTATGCTTTTTGATAGTAATGTATAATTTGGACCGCTATAATCACCAGAAAGCGAAATTGATACGTTATCTTTAAATAAATTT
>JAYUFJ010000131.1:0-2103 GCA_043738775.1 Flavobacterium sp.
ATTGCTGCACTTTCAAGGGTGCTAAAAGCTGGATTAGAAACAGCAATACCAGCAATAGAAAAATCTTTTGGTTCTTCTTTAGTATCACAAGACGCTAAAAATAAAGAGGCTAATGATAGAAATAGTATTTTTTTCATAATTTCAATGTATTATTTATTAAATAGGTTTAAAAAAGTTTATAAAAGTTAGAAGTATTAAAAACGATTTTAAACATATACGACTAAAAAATTAGTTTGGTTTTAAAAAAATTAATTTTTTTAAAACCAAAAGAAAAAACATTCCGTATATGTGAAAAGAAGTATTAAAATAAATTTAATTTTTATTAACAAAATTAATTATATCAAAATGAAATTAAAAAACAATTTAGTTGTAGCAGCCTTATTACTTTCAATAGCTGTGGGTTATTCACAAAGTCCAGTAAGTGGGTTTTTAAAACAAAAAGGTAAAGGAGCAGTTTCTTTTTCGTATTCATCAGAAAAATATAATGAAGTATTCCTTGTACCAGCTAAAATAGACGGAGTTCCAATTTTTAATGAGGTTCAAAACACGGCAATAAATATGAACGCCAATTATGGTGTTACAGATAAATTTGAAGTGGTTTTAAGCTTACCCTACATAAAATCGGAAGGCAAAGGAGAAGAAGCATTTTTGGCCGCCAATGGGTTTGATAACAAAAGAAGTGGAATACAAGATGCAAGTTTATTTTTAAAATACAAACTTTATTCAAAAAAAATGTCAGTAAGTACATTTGACTTTTTAGTATCGTTAGGTGTTCAAACTCCGGTAGGAAGTTATAAGGTTGACGAAAGTTTACAATCAATTATTGCAATTGGAAACAAAAGCACTAAAGGAACCGCGTTAGCAATAGCACATATAAAATTTGATAATGGCTTATTTTTAACCGGACAAACTGGTTACAGAATTGCAACAAATAGGGTGCCAAATGCATTTTTATCGGAAGTAAAACTTGGATATGCAGGAAATCATATTTATACCGATTTGTGGTTTGCAGTTCAAAATTCTAGTGCCAAAGGGGTTGATATTTTACAAACAGGTTTTGATGGTTTTTTTCCGGCGACTCAAGTAAATTATTCTCGAATTGGTGCCAATATTTATGCTCCTATTTATATGGGATTTGGTGTAAATGTTGGGGTTAATTCCTATGTTGCAGGAAGAAATTTAGGTAAATCTTCGGGTTATACCGCTGGCTTGGTTTATAATTTTTAAAAAAAACCGAGTTAAATAAAAATTGATAATTTTTTTAAAAAATATAAATTAATTACTTGTGTTTTTAATCGATATTTGTAAAAGAATTATCAATTTTTTATTAAAAAAAACCATAAAATAAAACAATAATGAGAAAATTTCAACTTTTCACTATACTATTTCTATTGTTCAAAATTGCAAATGCACAAAATAGCACTGCATTTTTTAACAAAGTTGATGATTTTTTTATTAAAAATATTAAAAATGGTAAAGTAGAGTATGATGAAATTAAAAAAAATCCATCTGATTTAAATGAAATTGTAAAATTAATTTCAACTTTTAATTTTGAAAATGAAAATATATCATCTCAAAAAGCTTTTTTAATAAATGCCTACAATATATCAGTAATCAAAATTATAATAGCAAAATTTCCCATTAAATCACCATTAGATATTTCGGGATTTTTTGATAAAATAAAAAACGATGTTTTTCAAAAAAAAATGACTTTAAATGATATTGAAAACAAAACGATTCGAGCAAAATATAAAGATCCTCGATTTCATTTTGCTTTAGTTTGCGGCGCAAATGGCTGTCCGTCAATAACTAACAAAGGCTATTTTCCTTCGACAGTAGAAAGTCAATTAACTACCCAAACTCGTATTGCAATTAATAATCCAAATTTTATTAAAGTAAATGAAGAGATGAAAATGGTGAAAATTTCTCAACTTTTTGAATGGTATAAAGATGATTTTATATCAAAAGGAAATGATTACATTGATTTTTTAAATAAATATAGAAATGAAAAAATACCAGAATCTTTTAAAGTTTCAATTTATACCTACGACTGGAATTTGAATATTTCAAAATAAAACTTTAAAATTAAAATATTTTTTTTTA
>JAYUFJ010000132.1:0-2103 GCA_043738775.1 Flavobacterium sp.
GAGCAAATGTATGGCGATAAAGGCGAGGTTCCAGATGGCGAATACCTTATACCAATTGGTGTTGCCGACATTAAACTAGAAGGTAAAGATGTAACTATAGTATCATTTGGGAAAATAATTAAAGAAGCCTTCATTGCTGCCGAGGCTCTAGCAAAAGAGGGAATATCGTGCGAAATTATTGATTTACGAACGGTTCGCCCAATGGATTACGATTGCATAATTAACTCGGTTAAAAAAACGAATCGATTGGTGGTTTTGGAAGAGGCTTGGCCTTTTGCAAGTGTCGCCTCCGAAATAACTTATATTGTTCAAGAACGTGCATTTGATTTTTTAGATGCTCCTATACAGCGAATTACAACTGCCGATACGCCTGCGCCCTATTCGCCAACATTGTTGAAAGAATGGTTACCAAACGCAAACGATGTTGTAAATGCAGTAAAAAAAGTAATGAATAAATAAAATAATAATTTAAATTAATTTGTAGCTAAAGTTAAATTTAACTACTATTTTTGAAACTTCATAATAAGAAATTGTTACGAAGTTTTTTTTAAAATATTTGATTATGAGAATACTTTTTTTGTGGATTTCATTTTTATTACTTTCGGTTACAACATTTGCACAAACTAAAGTTAGTGGTGTTGTTTTAGATTCAAAAAAACAACCTGTGCCTTTTTCAAATGTAGCTTTTAAAGGCGGAAAAGGAGTCCAAACGGATGAAAACGGAAAATTTGTATTGGAATCAACAAAAACTTTCGATGTTATTTCAGCATCTTTTGTTGGATATATTCAAAAAGAAGTAAAACTTACCGAAAGCGACACTAAAAACTTGATTATCATATTACAAGAAGAGTCAAGTCAATTAAATGAGGTTGTTATTTTAAAAAAACCAAAAAAACATTTAGCAAAAAAAGAAAATCCTGCATATCGGATTTTGAAAGGTATTTGGGCAAATAAAAAACGAAATGGACTTAGCTTAGTTAAAGCCTACGAATATAAAAAATACACTTCTATTTCAATAGGTTTAAGCAATTTAGATAGTATTTTTATGAAAAAACTACTTGGCAAAGCCTATGATAGTGTAATACATATTGTTGAAAAAAATGACAAACTAAAAAAGTATTTTGTACCTGTTTATATTAAAGAAATCAACGAAGGTTTTTACGGAAATAACATTTTACACAAAGAAAAAATTGACAAACTTGCAGAACGAAGTTTGGGCGTTGGTCAAGAAGGATTTTTATTTGACAGAATTACAAATACTTTTTCAGACATTGATATTTATGAAAATGACATTTCAATTTTAAATAAAAACTTTATTAGTCCAATTTCCGAACGTGGTTATGGAGTTTACGAATACGTTTTACACGATAGTATTGTAGATGAAAATAATAAAAAATCGTATGGAGTTTACTTTTTTCCTCGTCAAGAAGGCGATTTAGTCTTTGAAGGAAATTTTAGAGTAATGGATAAAAATTTCGCTATAACAAACATTTCGATGAAGGTTAACCGAGGTATCAATTTAAACTTGGTTCGTAATTTATCAATTGAAAAAGAGTTTAAAATTGAAAATGACAGCATTTACCTTCCCGACAGAGATTACTATGAAGGTGATTTTACATTATTAACTAAAAACGATGAAGAAAAAGGATTATTCGTTCGAAAAAATATGGTTTTTAGCGAGTATGATTTAAAAAGTAGTCACGAAAATTTGTTTTATGACGAAAAGAAAATTCAAACCAAACGAAATGAATTTGATAAAGATAATGCCTATTGGAATGAAATAAAAACTAAAGACAATAATTTAATCGAAACTCGAAAAATTATTGTTGACTTAAAAAACAATCCACGAATAAAACGAATTACTGGGTTTGTAAATGTTTTAGCCACAGGTTACTTTAATTTATTTAAAAACATTCAATTTGGTTCATTTTATAATGTAATTTCGAATAACAACGTAGAAGGAATTCGATTACGAGCCGGATTTAGAACTTTTAAAACCGTCGATGATTTTTTTAGAGCTAACTTTTACGGAGTTTACGGCACTAAAGATGAACGTTTTAAATACGGTTTGGAAGCGAAATATTTAATTTCAAATTCACCTCG
>JAYUFJ010000133.1:0-2102 GCA_043738775.1 Flavobacterium sp.
GTGGTGGAATTGTCCGCTATTAAAACTGATTTCTAATTTGGTATGATCTAAATTTCTTTTCCTGCAATACTCCTTGGCTGGTTGGCTGTTCATTAAACCTTTTCTAAAACTCTTAAACATTATTTCTAGGAAAGTTATTTTTTGAAGTTGTGAGATTTCGATAGTTTTTTTCGTTTCCCAAATTACTGGTTCTTGACTGTTTGCCAGTTGCTCACATTTTATAATCGCTTCGTGTTTGCTTATCTTTTCATAATCCTGTACCCATTGTATTTGGTCACCTTTGGCTCCGCAAGCGTGGCATTTGTAAAAATGCTTTTCTAAATTTACTTGTAAAGAAGCCGTTTTATCCTCGTGAAAAGGACAATTGAGCATATTGTTTTTGGGTTTTAAGCCGTAATGGGATAGGATTTGGGATAACGTGAGATTGGATTTAATTTCGCTGATTTCCATTGTTGAAAAGTTTTTCAAATTATTAAATATGACTTATAAATCACAAATGTAAATAATCAATCTTATTCCACCAAATTTTTTAAACTTGTTTATGACTTTTAAATCTTGTAAATTTGCTCAATCAATGACTTTACAGGCATTTTTAATACTTATAATATGGAACTAGGACAAAACATAATGCTCATCAGAAAGAAAAAAGGTTTATCTCAAGCAGATTTAGGCAAAATTATTGGTACATCTGGCGATGTAATTGGTAGATATGAGCGTGGAGATATTAAACCATCGATTGAAGTTGTAGAAAAAATTGCAGAATCATTTGAAGTTTCTATTGATTATTTAGTAGGCAAAACAACAATTATCGTAGACAAACAAGCAATTGAGCGACTTGAAAATATTACAAGTTTGCCAAATGACAAACAAGATTATATTTTCAATTTAATTGATATGTGTTTAAGAGATTTCAAAAATAAACAGGCATACGCCATTTAAAAAATAAAAATTATGGAAGTAATAAACATAACCGCTTTTACTCAAGATATTTCGCAAATAGATGCGATTAAGGCTTTTATGAAAGCCTTAAAAATTAAATTCGAGATTGCTGAAAAACCCTATAATCCAGAGTTTGTGGCTAAAATAAAACGTAGTGAAGACGATTTTAAAAACGGAAAATTCACAACTGTAAAAGTTGAAGATTTAAGTAAATATATTGATAGTCTATGAGTTATGTTTTACAATTCTCTCAAAAAACTGATGAAGATTTACTATTTCATAAAAAATCTGGTAATAAAGCAATTCTTAAAAAAATCATCATTTTTCTTGAAGAAATAGCAGAACATCCTTTTACTGGAACTGGCAAACCTGAACCACTAAAACACGATTTGTCAGGCAAATGGTCTCGAAGAATCAACCAAGAACACCGACTTGTTTATGAAGTTTTAGAATCGATTGTTAAAGTTCACTCCGCTAAAGGGCATTATGAATAACAAGAAAACCCGAGCATCGCTCGGGTTTTCTTGTTTTAAACTAAACTCTCCCATAATTTTTTAAAGGTTTGTTCTTCTATTTTTGTTATTTTGAATAACCTATTAAAATCATCGTATTTCAATAAATTATCTGTCCAGTAGCCGTAATTTTTTTTGAAAGGCATCTTTAAAACTACTTCATTTTTAGAATTCAAACCGATTTCTCTTATAGGTATTTGATTTTCATCTTCAAATTCTAAAAACCAAAAATTAACTAATTCAATTTTATTTTCAAAATCAGGATTTGCTTTTGGTAAAATTGCAAACAAAAATTTACCTACAACGGTTTTTAAAAAGGTCTTTTTTGTTTTTTTTATTTCTATTTCGAATTTTATATATGTCATAATTTTAAGGTTTCCATAAATGAAAATGTCCAGGGTCAGCAGTTCTCCAACTATCAACAGGTATTTTGTATTGTCTAAAAGTTCTATTCAAATCTTGTAAAGTTTCGTTTCCTATCTTTTGCCAAAATTTACCTCCCGCACCCCATCGTACTGAAACGGTTTTAAAACCTCCTTCTATACTATACGATCCTCCAATTCTAACCCATTGTTTAAGACCGCCTGTCAAAGTGTTAAATCCTTTTCCAACTAATCCTAAAACTTTTCCTCCTGCATACCACTCAAAAAT
>JAYUFJ010000134.1:0-2080 GCA_043738775.1 Flavobacterium sp.
AAATGACATTAAAACAAAAAATACTACTGCAACATAAAACTTTGCTTCAAGATAAAATTGATGCTTTTCAAGATTTGATTTCGGGTTTAACCATTGACGCTCAAAATGATGCAAAAGGTTCGGCAGGCGACAAGCACGAAACAACTTTGTCAATGATGCATTTAGAACAAGAAAAACTAAACTTTAAATTGAGAGAATTTTTATCTCAAAAAGATGTTTTAGATAAAATAGATGCTTCACAAAATCATAACAAAATTGCCCTTGGAAGTTTAGTAAAAGCCAATGATATGTTGCTTTTTATATCATCGGCTTTACCAAAAATTATAATTGATTCACTTACAATTATTGCACTTTCACCACAATCGCCACTTGGCTTGAAACTTTTAGGCAATTCAATTGGATTTTCGTTTGAAATAAATAATACTGTATTTTTAATTAATGAAGTGTTATAATTTTTTTTAATAAAGCATTAGAAATAATGTATATTTTCAAAAATTTGTTTAACTAAAAACTTAAATTTAAAACTTTTAGTAACTTAAAATAATGTTTTGCTTTATAATTTATATTAAAAACGTTTTTTTAATTACAATTTTTAATCAAAATAATAATTATTGTTTCAAAAAAGTATGTAATAACCCAATTTTGCTTCAATAATTAAACAAACAAACAAAATAATTATGTGTGGAATATTAGCCATAATAGGAAAAGGAAAAGACGAACAATTAGTAAAGCAATTATCAAAAAGAATGTCACATCGCGGACCCGATGAAAGTGATTTACATATTACCGAAAACGGACATATATTGAGCCACGAGCGCTTGTCAATTATTGATTTACATTCGGGTAAGCAACCAATTAAAGGTACAAAAACAGCTTGGATGATTCACAATGGGGAAATTTATAATCACCAAGAATTAAGAAACGGTATTTTAAAGGGTCATATTTTTAAAACAAAATCAGATTCGGAAGTAATTGTTCATTTATATGAAGAGTTTGGTAACGATTTTCTACATCACTTAGACGGAGATTTTGCCTTTGTAGTAATTGATGGCGACGATTATATAGCCGGTCGTGACCCAATGGGAGTGAAGCCATTGTATTACGGAATGGATGAAAGAGGCAGAATGTATTTTGCATCAGAAATGAAACCAATTGTTGATCAATGTAAAACCTTTTCAACATTTCCACCCGGACATTATTACACTCCAAGTACTGGTTTTGTTAAGTACTACAAACCCGAATATGAAGACTATACTTTGGCAACCAATGAATTAGATTTATTAAAAATAAGAGAGTCGTTAACCGATGCAACACGTAAACGTTTAATGAGTGATGTGCCAATTGGCGTTTTACTTTCAGGCGGATTGGATTCGTCATTAACCACGTCAATAGCCTCTCGATTATTGAAAGAACAAGGTAAAACATTACATTCTTTTTCTATAGGTTTAGATGTTGATGCACCAGATGCAAAAGCTGCTCGAAAAGTTGCAAAATTTTTAGGAACCGAGCATCACGAAGTTCATTTCACGGTTAAACAAGGAATTGAAATTTTAGAAAAACTAGTTTGGCATTTGGAAACTTACGATGTAACATCAATTCGTGCCAGCACGCCAATGTACTTTTTATCAAAAGCCATTACCGATTTAGGTATTAAAGTAGTACTTTCGGGCGAAGGAGCCGATGAAATTTTTGGAGGTTATTTATACTTTAGAAATGCACCAACTACCGATGATTTTCAAAAAGAAACCATTGAAAGAGTTCAAAAATTATTTACTGCCGATTTGCTTCGTGCCGATAAATCAACAATGGCTCACGGTTTAGAAGCACGAGTACCATTTTTAGACAAAGCGTTTTTAGATATAGCAATGTTAATAAAAGCTGAAGAAAAACAACCTAAAACTTACGATGGAAAAGAAAAATATATTTTAAGAAAAGCATTCGATACTCCTGATAATCCTTATTTGCCAAACGAAGTTTTGTGGCGACAAAAAGAACAATTTTCTGATGGAGTAGGTTACAATTGGATTGATGAATTGATAGAGTATTGCTCATCTAAAGTTACTGATGAACAACTAGAAAA
>JAYUFJ010000135.1:0-2077 GCA_043738775.1 Flavobacterium sp.
CAAAACTTAAATTTTGACCTTGAGGAATAAAATCAAATTCTAAAACTGCACTATTCCTAACAGGTTGAGTTGATAAAAGTTGTAAATCTGGATCGCCAATTGATGGAGTTAAACTTGTTTGACTTTTAGTATTAGTATTATTTGGACCTAATGCAACTTGACTATTACCCGTAGTGAGCAATATTCCGCCATTTAAACCAATATTTGAAGTACCACTAAATTGACCTGCTTGATCACGAAATAAATTAGCATTAATTACGGAGCCATTAAATTTTATATTGGTTGCAGACACGCCATTGCCCAATAAAACATTTTGAACTAGTTGCGCTGGAGTTATTGTTGAGTTGTTCACTATTAGCTGTGAATAAACAGAATTGAGTAGTAAAAAAATTATTACATATAAAATTTTTTTCATAATAGGAATATAATAATCACAAAAAGGCGTTAATAAAAATATTAGAATCCAAATATAAACAAACTAATAAATATGTTTCTTAAATTTGCATCGATAAATACATAATATTATGAAAATCAACATAAAAAATACGCAAAATCCTACAATTTTAAAATTTGAATTTCCCGATTTTATAACTCAAAATGAAAATTTTGAATTTAAAAACATCGACGAAGCAAAAAATTCTCCTTTAGCTCAACAATTATTTTATTTGCCGTTTGTAAAAACAGTTTACATTTCCGGAAATTTTATCGCTATTGAACGGTACAATATTGTTGAATGGGCTGATGTTCAAGATGCTGTAGCAGAGCAAATTGAGAATTTTGTAAATTCTGGAGGGAAAATTATACTTGCCGACGAATCCAAACCTACAAAGTTGGCCTTGACGGTTTATGGCGAAACTACACCAAATCCTGCTACTTTAAAATTTGTAGTTAGCAGAATGTTATTAAAAACTGCTGTAGAATTTAAAAATATTGACGAAACTTCAGCATCGCCACTAGCAAAAGAATTATTCAAATTTCCATTTGTAAAAGAGATTTTTATTGATGAAAATTATATTTCTGTAACTAAATACGAGGTTGCTTCGTGGGATGAAATCACCTTAGAGCTTCGAACCTTTATAAAACAATTTATTGAAAACGGAGGTACTGTTATAGATGATTCGTACATAGCAGCCAATCCAAAAATCGAAAAACAACAAATTAAAAATTTTGATAATTTAGATACTACTTCCCAACAAATAATCAATATTTTAGAAGAGTATGTTAAACCCGCTGTTGCCGCCGATGGTGGAAATATTCTTTTTGACTCGTACGATGAAAAAGAGAATCGTGTAAAAGTAGTGCTTCAAGGCTCTTGTAATGGCTGTCCATCGTCAACATTTACATTAAAAAATGGTATTGAAAATATGCTGAAAGATATGCTTAACAACGAAACTATTATTGTAGAAGCATTAAATGCTTAAAAACAAAAACCTAAAAATCAATCTATAAACAAATTAGTGAAAAATTTAAACTCATTTTTCACTAATTTGGATTATTTTTATTTGTTTATTAAGATTTATCTCAATTTCTATAGCTTCATCAAAAAAGTCTTCATAAAAATATAATTTATCAATCTTAGTTTCAAATTTGATATAGTGAATAATTTCGTTTTTCAATTTTGAATTTATATTTTCATCAAAAAATTTTGAATATTCTTGAAAATTCATTTTTGACACTTTTTCATCAAAAAATATTTGTGGTAAACTAACTTGATTTGAACTATAACTAGTATTTTGCTTAAAGCTTGAATTATCATTAAACTGAGTATTTGAAAAATCAAGAGCATTTAATTTTCTATTAATCTGATTTAATTTCTTGTTCAAATTTAAAAATTTTAAATTTTTAATTCTTGAATTTGCCAAACTGTCTAAACCTTTAAACTTTATAAAATTATTGCCAAACTCAATAATTTTATATTTGGAATTTTTAAATGTAAATAAATATTGATCAGGAAACTTATTTATTAAGGTTTCTTTTATTGAGGTTAAAGCAGAAATTTTAAATTTAATTTTTCCTGATACAGTTTTTTCAACATTTTTTTTTAAGTAAAAATTTATATCATTTTCCGAAAACTCCA
>JAYUFJ010000136.1:0-2077 GCA_043738775.1 Flavobacterium sp.
GCAGGTGCTGGTTGGAATTATGATTATGGAACAGCCGAAGATTCAAAAGAAATGTTTGACTATTTAAAAAATTATTCTCCTGTAAACAATGTTAAAAACGGGGTTAAATATCCAGCAACATTAGTTACCACTGGCGACCATGACGACAGGGTGGTGCCGGCGCATAGTTTTAAATTTGCGGCTAATTTACAAGAAAAACAAGCTGGAGAAAATCCAGTTTTAATTCGAATAGACGTAAAATCCGGACACGGAGCAGGAAAATCGGTAGCGGCTACAATTCAAGAAACCGCCGATGTTCAAGCATTTACTTTGTTTAATATGGGAATTTTAGAATTGCCTAAACTTTAATTTTATTGGTTTCAAATTGAACTTAAAACTATGCAATTAAATAATAAATTTCTTATTCTATTTTTTTTAGGTCAAATTATCTTTGCTCAAACACAAAGCAACGAAAATAAAATAAACCTAGTGTTGAACAATTGGCACAAAGCAGCTGCAACTGTTAATTTTAATGAGTATTTTGCTGCGCTTACTTCTGATGCTATTTTTATAGGAACCGATGCAACTGAGAACTGGAATAAAACAGAATTTATGGCATTTGCAAAGCCCTATTTTGATAAAGGAAAAGCTTGGAATTTTACGTCAATACAACGTCATATTTTCTTTTCAGAAGATAAAAAAACAGCTTGGTTTGATGAATTACTTTCTACCCAAATGAAAATTTGTCGCGGAAGTGGTGTTTTAATTAAAATAAAAAATAACTGGAAAATAAAACAGTATGTACTGTCAATGACCATTCCCAATGATAAAGTTGAAATAGTTACTAAAACTAAAGCTGAAATTGAAGATGTTTTAATTGAAAAACTTAAAAATAATAAAAAATGATTTTAAATTTAAGTGTTTGAAATGATTTATTTTTTTGTTTTTGAATAGTTGTCAAAATAATTTACATTTACCAAAAAACACATTATGGTTTTAAGCAGATTTTGGTTAGCAATTTTTGTTTCATCAATTGCATTTGTAATTTTTAGTTTGTTTACTGGCAATAGTTATACAATTGATTTTATGTTAAACGGAAAAAAAGACGACCCCATTCTTATTTCTGAAAAATTTAAAAATCAACTGCCCGTTTTTATTAAAGATAGTATCGAAAAAGCACCAGATAAAACAATGATTGTCAATAAAGACACCACAAATGTTGACACTACATACGTTTTTAAAAGCAAAACTGTAAAAATATACAGTGGCGTACAAAAAGCCGATGGACTTTTACCTACTTGTAAAAACACCTTAATCGATTTAATACTTCCGTTAATTGCTTATTTGGCTTTTTTTTGTGGGTTGATGCAATTACTAATCGACTCAGGTGCATCTGAAAAATTAGCTCGAAAACTAAGTCCTTTCTTTTCAAAAATATTTCCAACAGTTCCTAAAAATCACGAATCAATTTCGTATATGACCTTAAATTTTGCAGCTAATTTTTTAGGTTTAGATTCTGCTGCAACGCCATTTGGATTAAAAGCAATGCAAAGTTTACAAGAAATTAATCTAGAAAAAGATAAAGCTTCCGATGCTCAAATTATGTTTATGTGTTTGCACGCTGCAGGTTTAACTTTAATTCCAACTTCAATAATTGGTTATCGAGCTGCTGAAAATGCTGCAAACCCAGCCGATGTGATGTTGCCTTGTATAATTACATCATTTATAGGAACAATTGCTGCACTTTTAATTGTTGGAATTCGACAAAAAATTAATTTTATGAGTGCTTCATTGATTGTAGTTTTAACCTCAATGATTGCTGGAATAGCTGGTTTATTATTTTACGTAAATCATTTGAATTTGGTCGAAAAAAACTTTTTCACTTCAAATCTTTCAGGATTAATGTTGGTTATAATTGTATTGGTAACTTTAGTTTTTTCTTTCATCAATGAAAAGAAATTTACCGAAAAACAAACAACCGTTTTTGATGCATTTGTTACAGGTGCCAAAGAAGGCTTGAATACAGGCGTAAAACTTTTTCCTTATGTTTTGGCTATGTTGGCGGCAATTTCTTTTTTTAGAAACAGTGGATTATTTG
>JAYUFJ010000137.1:0-5811 GCA_043738775.1 Flavobacterium sp.
GCAATGAATTTAACCGATGACGGAATGGTAGGACAACAAGTTTTTGCTGGTGAAGCCACTCGATTAGCCTATATGACTGAGGAAGCAAAAGAAGGAAGAAACGCCTTTTTAGAAAAACGAAAACCCAATTTTGAAAAAAAATGGTTACCATAAAAAGTGTTTAAACTTTTAAGATTATTTAACCCAAAACCTTTTTAAATTTATAAACCTTAAACATAAATTTTTTTTAAATGAGACACTGGATTCAAGCGGCGCGATTACGTACTTTACCACTTTCTGTATCGGGAATTTTGGTAGGAAGTTTTTATGCGTTGTCAATTCCAACAGAAACTGTATTGACACCGACAAAAGTTTTTAGTTGGAAAATTTTCGGATTATTATTGCTTACAACATTAGGTTTACAAATTCTTTCTAATTTTGCAAACGACTATGGAGACGGCGTTAAAGGAACCGATAATGAAGATAGAATAGGGCCAATGCGTGCCATTCAAAGTGGAGTAATTTCACGTGAAGCAATGAAAAATGCTATTATTTTAACTTCAATTTTAACATTGATTTCTGCTTTAACTTTAATTTATTATTCGTTTGGCGATAATTATTTAATTTATTCCTTGATTTTTATATTACTCGGAGTTATGGCAATTATCGCAGCTATAAAATATACAATGGGTAGTTCTGCCTATGGATATAAAGGATTTGGTGATGTTTTTGTATTTATTTTTTTCGGAATTGTAAGCACAATTGGATCGCATTTTATGTTCGCTAAACAAATTGATTGGATACTTTTACTACCTGCAACAGCCATTGGTTTTTTAAGCGTTGGTGTTTTAAATTTAAACAATATGCGCGATGAAGCATCTGATAAAAAAGCAGGAAAAAATACAATTGTTGTAAAAATGGGTGGAAAAAAAGCCAAAATATACCACTTTTTTTTAGTCATTTCAGCAATGATATTGGTCGTAATTTTTGGAATTTTAAAAAAGTTCAACTTCGATCAATACATGTTTGTAGCCGCTTTTTTTCCGTTAATAAGTCATTTAATAACCGTGTACAAAAATAAAAAACCCCGATTATTAGATTCCGAATTAAAAAAACTTGCCATCAGCACTTTTCTACTTTCAATATTATTATCGTTGGCTTTTATATTTTTAATTTCCGATATTTTCGTTTATTTACTTGAATAATCTTTTAAAAATTCGAAGCCAATGTTTGGGTTATCGTTAAACCATTTTAATCCCCGCTTTCCTTCCAGCCCCGCCAAAAAGGGCGTGGCTTCTCACCAATCGGGGCTATTTAAAAAAGTTTGGGTTTTTGTTTATAAAATCATAGTATTTTCAATATGAAAAAAATCAAGTTAGTTTTTCTATTAATATATTTATTTACAGCCAATTTATTTTCACAATCAACTCTTGGTTATTGGGATACAGTTCGAACCACCAACGAAACCGTAACACTTTCTCGAGGTGAAAAAAAATACATTAAAACAACCAATTTTCCAGCTGGAACAACTGAACTAGTCTATCGAATAACTTTGCTCGATAACAACCAAAAAGTAGCTTCAAGTTTAGTTTCTGTATTAAAAGCAATTCCAGACCCATCTGGAATAAGTCAAGGTTCGGCTGGAGCCATTTTGTTACTCTCAACCATTTCGGGCAATGACAAGTGTAAATATGCCATTTTTATTAATCAAAATGATGCCGATGAGTATTTAAAATCAGGTAAAACTACCAATTCTTGCTCATTTCAAAACATACCTATTAATAAACAAGCAAAGCTGATATCAATAAATTCAAAATGTTTTAATGAAAAAATTCAAAATTTATACTTTGCATTTTCAAGCGAAAATTGGATAATGAATGAAAAAATTGTTATCGAAATAGTACCTTGGATAAACAATAATGCTAGCCGTGGCTGGAATAATAGTGCCAAAAAAGAGATTTTAAACCGAGCAAAAACAGCTCCTGAGTATAAATTGATTTCTAAAAAGGACCAATTCGCAGCCAATTTTATTGAACAAATTTCACAAAAATTTACTTATGCCGATTTCAGCCAACTTTTAGAAATCGAAAAGCAAAATGAAGTAGCACTTGCAATTGAACAAAGTTTAAATAAAATAGGTCAAAAAAAGTTAGTTTTAAAAGCAATTCAAAACCAAGCTCAGCAATTATTCGACAACAACGATTCTGAAAAAGCAATAGAATTACTTCAAACAGAAATTATTGATAAAAACGCTGCAACTGCTTTAGATTATAATCAATTAGGTTATTTTTATTTGTTTTCAAAACAATTTGAAAAAGCATTACAAGCTTTTCTAATTGCCGAAAAATTGGACGAAACAGAATTAAAAATAAAACTAAATTTAGCACATTTGTATTTATTTACTTCAAAAATTAGCAAAGCAAAAGCAATACATGAAAAGTTTAAATCACAAAATATTTCACCTACCAAAAGTTGGAAACAACAAACTAACGATGATTTTAAATTACTAGAACAAAAAGGTTTCTCAACTAGTAATTTTAAAAAAATAATCCGAATTTTGAACTAGACCAATAATGAAAGCAACTTACTTAAAATATATTTTAAATTTCAAACAACCATCTGGTACATCACGAGGCATTTTAAATGAAAAAGAAACATGGTTTATTATTATAGAAAATGAAGGCAAAAAAGGAATTGGCGAATGTGGTATTTTACGTGGTTTGAGTTGTGATGATCGACCCGATTACGAACAAAAATTACAATGGGTTTGTAAAAACATTCACCTTGGAGTTGTTAAACTTTGGCAGCAACTCTTAGAGTTTCCATCTATTCAATTTGGAGTCGAAATAGCATTTCAATCCTTGGCTAGTAAAACTCCTTTTTTATTGTTTCCTTCAAATTTTACTTTTGGTAAAAAAAGTATTCCAATTAATGGTTTGGTTTGGATGGGTGAGGAGCAATATATGAAACAACAAATTGAAGAAAAATTAGTTCAAGGTTATAAATGTGTAAAACTTAAAATTGGAGCCATTAATTTTGAATCTGAACTACAATTATTGCGATTTATTAGAGAACATTTTGATGCTAAAACCATTGAAATCCGCGTTGATGCCAATGGTGCTTTTGATGAAACTTCTGCATTAGATAAAATGTATCAATTATCTGAATTTGATATACATAGCATAGAGCAACCAATTCAAAAAAACAACACTGACAAGATGTCAGAACTATGTAAAACCGCTCCTTTACCAATTGCTTTAGATGAAGAATTAATAGGTGTTTTTGAATTAGAAGAAAAAGAGGCATTATTGGTTAAAATAAAACCACAATATATAATTTTAAAACCAAGTTTTGTAGGTGGTTTTAAAGGCACAAAACAATGGATTGATTTAGCAAATAAACATCAAATTGGCTGGTGGATTACTTCGGCTTTAGAAAGTAATATTGGTTTAAATGCAATTGCACAATGGACTTTTTTACAACAAAATTTAATGCCTCAAGGTTTAGGCACTGGTGGGTTATACACTAATAATTTTGATTGCCCATTGGAAGTAAAGAGTGGTGAATTATTCTATAATGATGAATTTATTTGGAAAGTAAATTTATAAAATTCGACAAAACTAATAATTTGAATACATAATTTATTTATCGAAAAAATAAATTTAAATTTTTATTTATTAAAAAATAGTGAAAGTTTAAATTACCACTATACTAATACAATTAAAATAAATTATCTATAAAATGATATAATTACTTCAAAATTGTTTGCAATCTATCTGGCCCAACCGATATAATTTTTATTGGAACTTCCACCTCTTTTTCAATAAATTCAATGTACTGTTTTAATTCATTTGGAAGCTCTTCGTAAGTTGTCATTCCAGTTAAATCGGCTTTCCAACCTTTAAATTCTTTGTAAATTGGAGTAACATTTTCTTCTTCAATATTATAAGGTAAATGATGTATCGTTTCGCCTTTGTAATTGTAGGATGTTGCTACTTTTAATGTTGAAAATCCCGATAAAACATCACCTTTCATCATCATTAATTGAGTAACTCCATTTATTTGAACTGCATATTTTAATGCTACTAAATCCAGCCATCCACAACGGCGTTTTCTGCCGGTTACTGATCCATATTCGTTTCCTACTTTCGCCATTATATCTCCAGCTTCTTCAAAATCTTCGGTAGGAAAAGGACCGCTTCCAACACGAGTTGTATAGGCTTTAAAAATACCATAAACTTCTTTTATTTTGTTTGGAGCTATTCCCAATCCTGTACAAGCTCCAGCAGCAGTAGTGTTTGACGAAGTTACAAATGGATAGGTTCCAAAATCAACATCCAAAAGCGAACCTTGAGCACCTTCGCAAAGTATTGATTTTCCTGCTTTTTGAGCTTGATTTAAATATTCTTCGCTATCAATAAAATCCAATTTTTTTAATTCTTTAATGGCTTCAAAAAATTCAGCTTCCATTTCGGATAAGTTATATTGAATGGCAACATCGTAAAATTTAATCATTTCTTCGTGTTTGTTAGCTAAAGCACGGTATCTTTCATTAAAATCTGCCAATTCAATATCTCCAACACGAATACCATTTCTTCCGGTTTTGTCCATATATGTTGGGCCAATTCCTTTTAAAGTAGAACCAATTTTGGCTTTTCCTTTTGCCGCTTCCGATGCTGCATCGAGTAAACGGTGTGTTGGTAAAATTAAATGTGCTTTACGAGATATAATCAATCTTGTTTTAATATCAATTTTAAATTTTTCCAATCCTTCTATTTCTTTTTGAAAAACTACCGGATCAATTACAACGCCATTTCCAATAACGTTAATTGACTTTTCGTGAAAAATTCCCGAAGGAATAGTTCTTAAAACGTGTTTTATTCCGTCAAATTCTAAAGTGTGTCCGGCATTTGGGCCACCTTGAAAGCGTGCAATAATATCATATTTAGAAGTTAGTACATCAACAATTTTACCTTTTCCTTCATCGCCCCATTGTAATCCTAGTAGTAAATCGACTGCCATTTTAATTAGTATGTAGTTATTTTTTCTTGTTTTATTTATTTTGCCTTCTTTGTTCCATAAAAATACAACGAATGGCTATTGATATCAATATTAAAAATTTCTTCTATTGTTTTTTTTATGGTTTGAATTCGAGGATCGCAAAATTCAATTACTTCTCCAGAATCGGTCATTATAATATGATCATGTTGTTTATCAAAATATGATTTTTCGTAATGTGCTTGATTTTGTCCAAACTGATGTTTTCGTACCAAGGAACAATCCAAAAGTAATTCTATGGTATTATAAAGTGTTGCTCTACTTACACGATAATTTTTGGCTTTCATTTTTAGATACAAGTTTTCTATATCAAAATGCTCGTCGTTGTCGTAAATTTCTTGAAGTATTGCATACCGCTCAGGAGTTTTTCGATGACTGTGATTTTCAAGATATAAAGTAAAAACATTTTTTACAATTTCTTGATTTTTGTAGTTGTCTGTAGCTATTAGTGTCATAATACTGCAAAGATAATTTTTTTGTTCAATAATGAATTCATTTCAGATTTAAAAAAAACTCAAACTTAAATAAATTAGTTTTTATTAACTCGAGAAATCTTCTCAATTCCATCAATTTTTTTTATGTTTTCTATTAAAACTTTTAAAATAGTATTGTTTTTTACTACAACTGTTACTTGACCATTAAAAATTCCTGCTTCGCCACTCAATGAAATACTTTGTATATTTACATTCATTTGACTTGAAATTACTTGGGTTAATTCATTAGTTAAACCGATGGAATCCATTCCAGTAATTTTTAAAATAGCTTTAAATTCTT
>JAYUFJ010000138.1:0-2072 GCA_043738775.1 Flavobacterium sp.
CCTGATTGTCTTAAAAAATGAGCAGGCATAGTTATTTTTTGTTTCATCATATATTGAAAAGCCAACATCATTTCGGACGGATCAACTTTAAAAATTTGATTCACAAATTCACTATAAGCATGATGATGACGCATTTCATCACCTGCAATCATTTTACACATTTTTGATAATTTATTATCACCGAATTTTTTAGCCATTTGTGCCACACGATTGTGCGAAATATATGTAGCTAGTTCTTGAAAACTGGTGTAAACGAAGTTTTTATAAGGGTCGGTTCCGGTTCCAATATCGAACCCATCACTAATTAAATGTTGTGTTGTTATTTCAACTTCACGCATATTTACTCGACCCGACAAGTAAAGATATTTGTTTAATAAATCACCGTGACGGTTTTCTTCGCCTGTCCATTGTCGAATCCATCGGCTCCAGCCATTACGGTTTTGATTGTCGATGCCTTCAACTTCCATTAACCACGATTCGTAGGTGGGTAAAGCTTCTTCGGTAATAGTGTCGCCTACTAAAGCTACCCAAAAATCATAAGGTAAATCTTTAGCAATTTCACGAAGTTCTTTTACTTCTTCAATAAAAGTATCGTTTTCAGAGTTTGGAAGCAAATCCGATGGTTGCCAAATTTTTTCAACGGGAATTAAAAATTGGTCTACAAAACTGTCGACGCTTTTTTCTAAAAACCGCATTACTTCTAAACGGATATTATTTAATGCCATAATTTATATTTTCGGCCCTTGGGCAATTTATTTATTATTTAGAACTATATTCAACTGCATTGACAATAGAGGTATGAGTTTTCTCAAAAATTTCTTCAAAGGTAAAATCTTTTACCGGAAGAGCTTTATGAAACGTATATTTAATTTTCATAAATAAACCATAAGGGAAAAATCCGTATTTGTGAAATTTCCAAGAATTGTTAATTGTTATGGGCACTACTGTTGCCGATGGTGCGTACTTACAAAGCATTTTTAAACCGTTTTCTGAAAACTTTTTGGGAACTCCAGTTTTACTTCGAGTTCCTTCCGGAAAAATTAAAGCCGAACGTTGATTCGTTTCAAGATATTCGGCAAATTTTTTTATATCTTCTAGTGCTTGTTTAGGGTTTTGACGATCAATTAAAACGGAACCACCGTGTTTTAAGTTATAGGAAACGCTGGGAATTCCTTTTCCTAGCTCTTTTTTGCTTACAAATTTAAAATCGAATTTTCGTAAAAACCAAATCATGGCAACAATGTCAAACATACTTTGATGGTTGGCAACAAAAATCAACGGTTTTTGGTTTGGAATCGATTTAAAATTTTCCATAGAATAGGTTGTTCCTAAGAGCATAGTACATCCAACCAAGAAAAAATTTAAAATGTCAACACTAACTTTATGAGCTCGATATCCAAAAACATTCAAACAAATAATTTGAATAGGATGAAATAGCAACAAAAAACTATAAAAAAAAAATAAGGCAACCAATGAAATTGGTATAGAAAGTATTCGCAACATACTATTTTAAATATTTTGTAAAATTAATAAATTAAATCGTGCTACGATTGTTAAAAACTACTAAATTTAATTGTCTGTTTTAATTCAAATTTTTACTAATTTTACAATTCAAAAAAATAAATAAATGAGTACAGAGAAAGAAGCGAAATTAAAAGCATTACAACTAACATTAGATAAATTAGACAAAACTTACGGTAAAGGAACTGTAATGAAAATGGGTGACAAAGCTATAGTTGAAGTAGAAACTATTTCATCTGGATCGCTAGGCTTGGACTTGGCTTTGGGCGTAAATGGTTATCCTCGTGGGCGGGTAATTGAAATTTATGGGCCAGAATCGTCTGGAAAAACTACATTGACTTTACACGCAATTGCAGAAGCACAAAAAGCTGGCGGAATAGCTGCATTTATTGATGCTGAACACGCTTTTGACCGATTTTATGCCGAAAAATTGGGTGTTGATATTGACAATTTAATTATTTCTCAACCTGATAATGGAGAACAAGCTTTGGAAATTGCTGAAAATTTAATACGTTCGGGTGCAATTGATATAGTTGTTATTGACTCCGTTG
>JAYUFJ010000139.1:0-5803 GCA_043738775.1 Flavobacterium sp.
TAGAATGGACAGCACCAATAAAGCACATTCACGGAAACTGGGAAGGAGCCATACCTGAAGTATACCGTTGGCCTTATGATTATAGCAAACCAGGTCATGAAGAAGATTTTGTACCTCAAAACATACCTATGATGGAAGGTGAAGAAGTTTTACATCATTAAAAAAATAAAGCCTTTTGGATTAATTTCAAGAGGCTTTTTTAATTTATTTGTAATTTGTTCTATTAAAAGAGTTTAGGTAATTCATTACAACTCGTCATTCTGTTCAAGCCGTAAAATTACTTGAATAGATGATGAGTTTTTATTTTTGTTCTTTACGCAAATCAAAAAAAATAACATCACTTTTTTAATGCAATCAACTTTGCTTATATTTGTAAAATGAATGAAAATTTAGACCCTACAAATTCCAATTATAATTCGGAAGAATTAGAAGTAGAAAAAAAATTACGACCATTATCTTTTGATGATTTTTCAGGTCAAGACCAAGTTTTAGAAAATTTAAAAGTTTTTGTTCAAGCAGCAAACCTTCGCGATGAAGCTCTCGATCATACTCTTTTTCACGGCCCACCTGGATTAGGAAAAACAACACTGGCCAATATTTTGGCAAACGAATTAAATGTTGGAATTAAAATAACATCTGGACCTGTTTTAGATAAACCAGGAGATTTAGCTGGATTACTTACCGGATTAGACAATAGAGATGTTTTGTTTATCGATGAAATCCATCGTTTAAGTCCAATTGTTGAAGAGTATTTATACTCGGCAATGGAAGACTTTAAAATTGATATAATGATTGAATCTGGACCAAACGCTCGTACGGTTCAATTAAATCTTAACCCTTTTACTTTGGTTGGAGCAACTACTCGGTCTGGATTATTGACAGCTCCAATGCGCGCAAGATTTGGAATTCAAAGCCGATTGCAATATTATAATACCGAACTTTTAACTACTATAGTACAGCGAAGTTCATCTATTTTAAAAATGCCAATTTCAATGGAAGCTGCTATCGAAATTGCCGGTAGGAGTAGAGGAACTCCAAGAATAGCCAATGCATTGTTACGTCGTGTTCGTGATTTTGCACAAATAAAAGGTAACGGAAAGATTGATATTGAAATTGCTCAGTTTTCATTAAAAGCATTAAATGTTGATGCTTATGGTTTGGATGAAATGGATAATAAAATTTTAAATACGATAATAGATAAATTTAAAGGCGGGCCAGTAGGGTTGTCCACTTTAGCAACTGCCGTATCTGAAAGTGCTGAAACTATTGAAGAAGTGTATGAACCTTTTTTAATTCAACAAGGATTTATTATGAGAACTCCTCGTGGGCGTGAAGTTACAGAGTTGGCATATAAACATTTGGGTAAAATAAAATTGAACACACAACAAGGACTATTTTGATATTTATAATTTAATCCTAACAACATAACCTTCAAAAGTTCGAATATTAAAAACTACTCCGTTTTCAAATATCAAATACTGTCCTTTAATTCCTGTTAATTTTCCAGAAAAATTTGGAACTTTATCTAAATTTAAACTTGTTACTTTTTTAGGGTATTCTAAAACGGGAAAAATTATTTCATATAAATCTTCTTTTGTTGAATAAAAATATTCTTGCACTTCCGACGGAATTAAAAGTTCTACTTTTTTACGTTCTATTATTAAATCGACGGGCTCAAATTCGTTTGTTAACATTTTTTGCCAATTGGTTTTATCTGCATAATGACTTTTAAGTGCCACTTCTGTAATTCCAGCTAAATAGCGATTGGGAACTTCAACAATA
Organism: Flavobacterium sp.; assembly: GCA_043738775.1. Lineage (GTDB taxonomy): Bacteria > Bacteroidota > Bacteroidia > Flavobacteriales > Flavobacteriaceae > Flavobacterium. Next base: position 1,783 of record JAYUFJ010000139.1, read on the forward strand.
GCTATTGCTTGGTTAGCTCCTTGATCAATCCATCTAGTTGGCACTTGAGTTTTTCGGGTTACTCCCACTTTCACCTCGCTAGATAATGCTAAGTAAACAATGTGTGGCTGTAATTGCACTTTTTTTTCATAATTCAAATCTCGATCTTCAATTTCTAAATGAGCGGTGCTTAATTCGGGTTTCATTATCCAATCGCCAGTTGATGCACTGCTCATAAAGCAATTATAACAATATCCTTGGCGAAAAATTTTTTTCTTTTTATTACAATTCAAGCATTGATAACCTACAAAATTAATTTCTAACGATTTGTTTAGCAATTGATTTAGATGCAAAAAACTATTTTCAAATACCAGATAATATTGAATTGGATTGCCAAATTCGGTTTGCATTTTGGTAAGAACTCCTTCGTAAGTCATTTATTTTAAATTTTAAATTTTAGATTTAAGATTTTTATCTATTTTAGCGTAAAGTTAACATTCCTAAATCGTAATTCAAAAAAATGCCATTTCCAATTTTAAATACTTTTGCAAGTTGGGTTTTAAAACAACGTATTCATCAAATGGAGTTGTTTTTAAAATATCCAAACGAAGTTCAAGAAGAATTGTTAATGAACCTACTTCGAGCAGCTCAAAGTACCGAGATTGGTAAGAAATATGATTTTGAAGGTATTAATTCTTATAAAAATTTTACCGAAAAAGTTCCTATTACAACCTATGAAGAACTAGAACCATTAATTGAACGTAGTAGAAAAGGTGAGCAAAATGTGTTTTGGAATACTCCAATAAAATGGTTTGCAAAATCTAGTGGTACAACCAATGCAAAAAGCAAATTTATTCCTGTAAGTACTGAAGCCTTAGAAAATTGTCATTATAAAGGCAGTAAAGATTTGTTGTGTTTATACCTTAACAACAATCCTGATTCGGAAATGTTTTTGGGTAAAAGTTTGCGACTAGGAGGAAGTTCTCAAATTCACGAAAGTACAACTTCATCATCGGGTGATTTATCGGCAATTTTAATTGAAAATATGCCAATGTGGGCCGAATTTAGTAGTACACCAAGTCACAAAATCTCGTTATTAAGCGATTGGGAAATTAAACTACCTGCAATTATTAAGGAAACTATTTCAGAAAATGTAACTAGCTTTGCTGGAGTTCCCTCTTGGATTTTAGTACTTTTAAATAGGATATTAAATGAAACCGAAAATAAAAATTTGTTCGATTTATGGCCCAATTTAGAAGTTTATTTCCATGGCGGTGTAAATTTTGAGCCTTACCGAAACCAATATCAAAATATTTTACCAAGAAAAGATTTTAAATACTACGAAATTTACAACGCTTCTGAAGGTTTTTTTGCGATTCAAGATTTGAATTATTCGAATGATTTACTTCTAATGTTGGATTATGGTATTTTTTATGAGTTTATTCCAATGGATATTTTTGGTACTGCTACCGAAAAAGCAATTCCATTATCAGAAGTAGAGCTGTTTAAAAATTATGCTGTCGTAATTACAACCAATTCTGGATTATGGCGCTACTTAATTGGTGATACCGTTCGTTTTACTAGTTTAAAACCATATAGAATTAGAGTATCTGGACGAACTAAACACCATATTAATGTTTTTGGCGAAGAATTGATGGTTGAAAATACTGACGTCGCCATTGCAAAAACTTGTTTGATTTTGAATTGCGAAGTTATTGATTATTCTGTAGCACCTATTTTTATGGAAGGCAATAAAAAAGGGGCGCACGAATGGATTGTTGAGTTTAAAAAACATCCTGAAAATTGTAGTTTATTTCAAAAAACTTTAGATGAAACCATCCAAAGCTTAAATTCCGATTACGAAGCAAAAAGATATAACAATATGACTTTGAATGAATTAAAAGTAAATGTTGCTCGTAAAAATTTATTTTACGATTGGTTGAAAGAAAACAATAAATTGGGAGGTCAACATAAAATTCCTAGACTATCAAACAGTCGAGATTATTTAGAAAAATTGTTAAATATGAATCAATAAATTATGAAAACAAAAATAATAATTTTAGTGGTAGCAGTTTTAATTTCGTCTTGCTCACGAAGAGTATGTGGAGGTTTGTCGGGTAAACGTTGTGTTAATTTATATTTAAAGAATCAAAATTACCACCTTAATTTAAAAAAAATCTGTTAATAATACCTATTAAATAAAAAAATAATTAGCATTATTGATTATCTAAACAAGCAATAAAAAGTAAAATTAAAATTGAAAAAGAACAAATAAATTGAAAACTAAACTTTACATTGCTCTTTTTTGTGTTGCTTTTTTTTGGGGAACTACTTTTTTAGGAATCCGAATTGCTATTGAAACTATTCCGCCGTTTTTAGTAGCAGGAATCCGTAATTTACTTTCTGGTACAATAATATTACTATATTTATTGTACAAAAGGAAAATCGAAATGATGACCAAAACACAATTGTTTCGTGCCTTAATTTTAGCCTTAATGATGATTGTTTTAGCCAATGGACTAACCACATTTGCCGAAAAATATATCTCTAGCGGATTGGCATCATTAATTTCAACTTTGTCGCCCTTTTTTGTTTTGGTTTTGAATTTGAGTTTTGGTAATGAAAAATTATCTTTAAAAACAACATTAGGAATAGTACTGGGTATGTTTGGTATTTATTTAATTTATCAAAATAGCCTTCACGATTTGTTAAACCCCAATTATCGATTAGGAATTTTTGCCATTTTAATCTCAATTTTAATGTGGGCAATAGGTACAATTATTACAAAAAAAGGACTTCGGAAACCTGCAAATATGCTTTTAAGTGTTTCGGTTCAAATGATTATGGCTGGATTTATTTTACTCATAATACAATATTTAATTTCACCAAAAATTAATTTTGAAACTTTTTCAATTCGGAGCAGTTTTGCTGTTTTGTATTTAGCAATTTTTGGTTCGGTAGTTGGTTATGTGGCCTACAGTTATTTAATTTCGCAACTGCCGTCAACAAAAGTTTCGGTTTTATCGTATGTAAATGTTGTAGTTGCTTTGTTTTTAGGCTGGTTGATATTAGATGAAATTGTTACTAATAAAATGATTTACGCTACTGTTATCATTATTTTCGGGGTTGTAATTGTTAACTATAAAAAACCTTCAAACAAAAATTAATTTTCTTGTAACATTTTTCAAACAATTAAGTCTTATTTAAAAACAAGGTCTCAAATTGTCATTTGAAGCTAATCAACTTGTATTTTCAATTATTTTTATCATCAATTAATTTCCTAATCAGAAAAAAATCAATCAAATGAAAAATCTACTTTTCGCTTTCGCTTTTATGGTGTTTTTAAACTTGAACGCTCAAGAAAATTCCAAATCAGAAAACCCAAATATCCTTTCTGATACTATTAAAAAACCAAAAACAAATACACTTGATGAAGTAACGGTTTACGGGAAAAGGCGTCAGTACATTAAAGTAGAATCTGACAAAACGATTATTAACATCAAAGATAATGCGATGTTAAATAGCGGTTCAAGTATGGATGCTGTAAAGCGAATTCCAGGAGTAATTACAGCTCCAACAGGTGGTTTATCGTTGAACGGAAAAGGAGTTCGTATCTATATTGACGGTTCGCCAAGTTCGCTTTCGGGTGCCGATTTGCAAAATTATTTAAACTCGTTACCTGCCGCAGCTATTGAAAAAGTAGAACTAATTTACAATCCGGGCGCTTCGTATGATGCTAATGCGAGTGGTTCAATAATAAATATTGTTACCAGTTCAAAAAGGGTAAAAGGTATTAATTTTAGTTTTAATATTAACTACAATTTTAATAAATATCAAAAACCAAGTCCACAAATTTTGTTAAATGGAAAAGAAAAAAACTTAAGTTGGCAAACAATGTTTGGTTACAATTATATCGATTCAGAAACTCTATCAATAAACGATAAAACGTTTACAGCAGCAAATCCTATTGTAAAATTGAGTGATCGAAACTTTACTTTTGCAACCAATCGTAATTTATATTTTCGTTTAGGAACTAATTTAA